>NZ_JBEYZF010000013.1:0-184712 GCF_040645915.1 Nonomuraea sp. NPDC046570
CCGTCTACCAGGAGCTCTGCTACGTCATGAGGGGAAAGCCGGACCCGCGATCATGTTGTGACCAGCCATCCGCCACCAGGGATGGAAAAGGCTCACTGCAAGCGCACGTCCATATAGTCAAGAGCGTCGAGGTCCCTCATCAGCCAGTCGTAGAGCGACCGGATCTCCTGTTCGGCAAAATCTCCACTCATGCGAAGGTTGACCGTTTCAGACATCACAATCCCACCAATCCCGCTATGAATCCGCTTTGCGGATGCTACCGCCACCCACCTCACATGGGCGTGCAAACGCAGGGAAAACGGGCACCTCGCGCGACCCTCTTGCCACCAACATTCACCCCACCGTCAATCGTGCACACACAAGAACACGAAGGGAAGGTCGATCCACGACCGTCTCCATATCCGATGACCAGGCAAGCTGCACAAGGGCCTGACGGACAGGTGGTGTGGGGCGGGCAGAAGCGCCGTGCACATCCCGCTGCTCAACGGTGGTGGCGAACTTCCCGTAGCTGCTGGACTATCAGGGCGAGCTGCTCCTAGACCTGCTTGCTGACCGCGCCAAGCGTCGCCTCCGCCTGGGCGAACAGCTCCATCGAGGTCTGCTTGAGCATGGCTGGCCTCCAGAGCGGTTTGCAGACCGACGACCTGTTCGGCAAGTGCCCTCACTCGGTGAGGGCGGCGGCGGTGTACTCCCGCTCAAGGCTGACGGCACGCACCTGTGCTTTTGCGCGCTCGGAGAGAAGAGGCTGGCCTCGGCCAAGGCCGGGCTGCTGCGGCAAGGGGCGGACATATGGCCCCCTGCCTGCTCGAAGATGTCAAGGGCCCGCTCAGCGGCCTCGACTTCCAGGCCCTCACCTACCACTATGCCTACTCGGCGTTAGCGATCCGCTCGCGTACTCGTTCGCCGTACAAAAGCTCATGGCGTTCCGCAGTGAGCACAATGTCGGCGGTCTCGACCGGACGGCCCGCCGAGTAGTAGGTGCGGGCGATCGCCAGCATGATGCTGCCCGGGCCCACTCGCAACGCTGCACATTCCTCGCTGGTGCCGAGCCGCGCTCTGACCTTCTCTGTGCATCCGTCAACCACGATGCCGATGGACATCATGCGGTCAATTACGCCGACCCTCGGCCCGTCCTCCGGCAGGACGACGGGCGTGCCGCGGGTGATAGCCAAGGGCTCCCAGGAAGCCGATAGCTCGGTGGGCTCGTCATCCGCAGTGAACACATAGTCGGTGCGGACAACGTCCTCCTCCTGCCCGGCCTCACCAAGTTGCAGGCGCTCGCGGATATGCTCGGGCGCCACGGCCGTGCGCGACTCGTACGACCAGGCGGCACGGCGTCCCTGATTTTCCATCTCAGCGCCGAAGGGCGACCCCGGAGAGTCGAGCCTGAGCGCGAACAACCGAGTCAAGGTGCGCGACTGCGGATGCTTGCGGACGTACGTACCGGATCCTGAGCGGGCCTCGGCGAGTCCCTCAGCGACGAGCACCTGCCCAACCCGGAGCGCCACCGTGTTGGAGACCCCGTAGTCCCGCATGATCTCCGGCCGTGATGGAAGTCGGGCGCCAGGAGGCAACTCGCCTCTCGCGATCTTCCGGCGGAGATCATCAACGATACGGAGATAGAGCGGGCGGTCATCGGTCACGCCAGATAGCTTGACAGGCTGTACCGGCAGCTTGCAAGCTAGCGCTATCACCTGCCACCTGTGCCTACAACTTAGGCGGCCCCATGTACGAACAGTCCTTGTCTCCGAGAAGGGACAGCCCCGCGGCAGCGGCCGTGTGGGCACGCGGCATAGCACTGGCTGAGCGACCCGAGGTGGCCGACCAGGCAGAGACGCTCGCCCGAAACCTTGTCTCCTGCGCAGTGAGCCGCACCCCCGCTGGCGGGCATATCAACGTCCGCATCGAAATCAGCGAATTTGGCCTACTCATCGAGGTGCGCGACCCCGCGGGCCTGGGCCAGTTCGATGGGGTCGAACTGGCCGAGGTGTCTTCCATCACCCTCAGCTTCGGCAGCAGCTGTGGGCCCGGCGGGCACATCCAGTGGGCAGAGCTGCGCGTGCCACAGCCGAGAGCAGCAACGGCATGAGCAACTGGTCCCCCAGTGCTCAGCCACTCGACCTCCTCGACATGCTCCGCACCACCTACTCCGGGTGGCAGATCTACTGCCACACCACCGGCCTCCGGGGCGCGGAACAGTGGAACGCCGCCCGTCGGGCCAAGGACACCGAGCAATCACAGCGAGCGGGGATCCTTCAGCACGTCGAAAAGGACTCCGGGCAGTTCCTCGCGGACGCTCTGGCCGAGCAGGTCATTTTGATCCACTCCAACGCGGCCGACCACTGGCCAACCCCGTGATCAGCCTGGCCGCTGTAGCAGCGCAGCGTCGGCCGGGCCCAGGCGGTGGCCCCGGACCGTACCTCGGGGCACGCGGGTCCACCTCGTCCAGCCCGCCGGCCAGCCCTGGCCCTGCCCGGACGGGCAGGGCCACCTAAGCCATCCGGGCCACTCCGGCGAGCGGATCGTTCCGTCACCCTGCCAGGCAACGAATGGAGTAGCCATGCACCGCCACGACCAGGCGCGCGAGCAGTTCGTCACGCGCCTACTGACCGTCCTCGCCGTGATCACGGTGATCGCCCTGACTGTTATCGCTATCCAGGCACTCACCGCCCTCTGAACCCGGCTTCCCACTGCTATCTGGAGACATCGTGCTCACGATCACATCGAGCTACGTCTACAGCGACAAGTCGTCTGTAGTCGCCGTCCGGATCGAGGACGACTACTGGGCGGTGTCCGACCAGCCGTCGCTGATCCTGAACGGCGGGGAGGCGTTCAGGCGGATCTGGGAAATCGAAATGCCGTTCTGGCGGGACTCCTATCCATTTGGACATCCGACGCCCTGACGCGAAGGCCCTCACCGAGTATCCGCCGGTGAGGGCCCTCCCACCCACGAGTTCGGGATGAACCCCACCACCGACCACTAGCGGAACCACCAGCGGCGGGTGTAGAACCACGGGTTATGATCATGCCGCTGGGTGGCGACCTGGACAGCCGCATACGAACAGCGGGCATGGCCTGGCTTCGACAACGTTGCACGCCCGAGAATCCCGTTATCCGACGTGGCGAGTTGCTCGACTTCAAGTTCGAGGGTCGGGCATTCCCGTTGATCGATAACCAGCTCGGAATCAGGAAACCGCAGGGGATGACTGCCGCCCTGTCGATCCTGACGACCTACACCTCTGACGGTGCCCGCGCGCCCTACGAGGACGCCGTAGGCGATGACGGCCTACTACGGTACAAGTTCCAGGGCAATCCCCAGCATTACACCAATGTCGGATTGAGGGTCGCCTTCGAGCACAAAGTTCCGCTGATGTGGTTCTTCGGCATCAAGCAGGGCCTATATCTACCATTCTTCCCGGTATGGATCGTTGCCATCGAGGCAGAACAGTCCCAGGTGGCCGTCGCACTCGACGAGGCCCAGCGGCATCTTCTGACGGAGGGCCCCGTAAGCCTGATCGAACGCCGCTACTCCGAGCGGATCACCCGACAGCGCCTGCATCAGCCGGTATTCCGTCAACGAGTGATCCAGGCGTATGAGAGTAGTTGCGCAATGTGTCACCTGCGGCACCGTGCTCTACTGGACGCTGCCCACATCATCCCTGACCGCGACGCTCGCGGTGTTCCGGCCATCTCCAACGGCTTGGCTCTCTGCAAGATCCATCACGCGGCGTACGATCAGAACATCCTCGGCATCCGCCCTGACTACGTCATCGAGGTACGTGAGGACATCTTGGAGGAGGTCGACGGGCCGATGCTCAAGCACGGGCTCCAAGCGATGCACGACCTCTCCCTCACGCTTCCTCGACGGCGCGCTGATCGCCCAGACCACGACCTTCTTGAAGAGCGCTACGAACGATTCCGCAGTGCGGTGTAGGACAGGAACGGGCTGGACCAGCCCAGTCTCGGCCCGTTCCTCGCCCTTCACTCTGTAGCGGTGGGCGGATGACGACTGGATGATCAGGCTGACCTGTGAAGGGGAGCTGCTGTCCGTTGATCAGGTGGAGGAGTTGCGGCGGCAGGTTCTGCGGGCGGCGGAGGAGGTTGGATACATGATCACCGATCAGGCGCCTCGGCCGGTCGGCGGGAGGCCTGTCGCATGAAGGATCTGTACTTTTCGGTTGATGTGGAGGCCGATGGGCCTGTGCCGGGGCCGTACTCGATGTTGAGTTTTGGGTTGGCGGTTGCTGGGGGGCATGACGGGAGTGCGTTCACGGCGGTTGATCCTGCGGAGAATACGTTCTATGCGGAGTTACGGCCGATCAGTGAGGAGTTCGTGCCTGAGGCGCTTGCGGTGAGTGGGCTGGATCGGGGGCGGCTGGCGCGCGAAGGTCAGGAGCCTGAGCGGGCGATGAATGCGGCGGTCAAGTGGATCACGGGTCAGGCCCAAGGGGCTTCGCCGGTGTTCGTGGCCTATCCGCTGGGGTTCGACTGGATGTGGATGTACTGGTATTTCGTGCGATACGCGGAGAAGGGTTCGCCGTTTGGGCATTCGCGGTGTCTAGATGTGAAGACGCTGTACGCCGCGAAGGCGGGGGCGCCCATCACCGGGGCAACGAAGCGGAGGATGCCGCGCCATCTGCTGTCCGCGCGGCCGCACACTCACAATGCCCTGGACGACGCCATCGAGCAGGCTGAACTCTTTCAGCGGATCATGCAGTGGAAGCCCTGATCGGACGGCATAGCGGACTCGCCGATCGCGGAATCCAGAACCGTGGCCCACGACCATCGAGAGCGGTGGGCCACGGTTGGATCAGCTGGTCACCGGCTTCAGGGCTTGCGTCTCTTGTTGCGGCGGCCTCGGGAGCCGGGTGCCGGGGTGGGTACGCGGCGAAGGCGGTGGGTGCGGGATCGCAGTGGTTCGGCTACCAGGGTGCGCAGTTCCGCCATGGGCACCTCGGCGGGATGGCCGGAGTTCAGGACCTGTTCGATCAGGTGGAGGGCGTCCTTGCCGGTCATCGCGGTGACCTGCTCGATGACGTCCTCCGGGCCGCCGAGTTCCAGGAGGGCCAGGAGTCCTTCGGCCATCAGGAGCAGTTGTTCGTCGGCGGTGAGGTCGCGGGGGGCCAGCGTTCCGTCGTCGAGAAGGGCGGTCACGGCGAGGGGGCCCAGTGCCGGATCGTGACGGAGTCCGAGGAGCATCGCCTGGCCGCCGTCGGCGCGCGACTGCGCCAGGATGTTGAGCATGGCCGCCGCTCGCGTCCGGAACGGGCTGGCCCGTACCGCGTCCAGCAGCATCCCGAAGTCCTCCCCATGGGTTGCCAGCCAGCCTTCGAGTTCGGCGGTGCCGGTCTCGGGGGTGTAGTGCTGGGCGAGTACGCCGAGCAGTTCGGCTGGTTGGGCGTCGGCCAGTTCGCCGACCAGGGGGACGTCTCGGCCCTCAGCGAGCATCCGTTCCCGTACGGCGCGCAGGCCCAGGGGAGTCAGGTGTACCAGCTGGCCCGGTTCGGCCAGGAGTGGGAGGAGGCGGGCGCAGGCTTCGGGGGGCAGCGGCTGTTCCTCGTCGTCGAGGTCGCTGGAGTACAGCTCGTCCGCCAGGCCGTGGCTCAGCTCCACGGCGCCGAGGTCGGCCAGGATCTCGAACGCCGTGACCAGGTCCTGGTCGACTTCCTGCCGCCAGTGCTGCTGCTGGAGGTCGTCCTCGTCGAGGTCGAACGGGAAGTACTCGAGGCAGGCCAGCCATACGCTCTCCTGCAGGCGGGCCATGGGCATGGGGCTCGGCATGCCGTACACGCTGTTCAGCGCGTCGGGCAGCACTTCCTCGAACATTTCGGCGAGCATCGAGACTTCGATCCACGACGAGGCGGGCGCGCCGATCGTCAAGCCCAGGTCGAAGTACGTCTCGAAGGCGCGGCGCCACAGGGCCTCGGGGTCCCGCAGCAGTGGTACGGCCTTGGCGGTGCGGAACAGGCGTCCCTTGCTCAGCCGTATTAGACGTGCCTTTTTCGCCCAGGTGAGCAGGAGGTGTACCTGGCGTAGTTCGGTCGAGCTGCGTGCCTTGAGTTCCTGTTCGCCGGTGCCGAGCAGTGCGGCCAGTTCACGGGCGTCGGCCAGTCGCAGGTTTCCGGCTGTGGTGAGCGGGCGGCCGTCGGCTCCGACCCAGTCGGCGAGTACGGCGAGTCGCCGGACCGTCTCGCTTCTGGACGCCGCCTCGGCGAGCTCCGCCGGGGGCGGAAGGATCAGCGGAGGTTGTGAGAAGGCTCGTTCCTCGTCGGGTCCGGGGGCGGTGAACTGGGCCATCACCAGTTGGTTGACCAGCTCGGCGTCGTACGGGATCCGCCCGGCGTCGACGTCTCGCTGGAACTTGGCCAGCGCTTTGGGGCTGGTGAGGTCGACGCCCTGGCCGAGCGCGGTCTGCGCCCAGAACTTTCCGAGGCCCTGCCGGAGCGGGTCCGCCAGCGCGGCGGGGTAGTCCGTCTCCGCCTCCGCCACGGCCTTTTCGAGTTCCGCGAGGGTGGCGCCGCGAGGGTCGCGCAGTCCTGAGGCGGCCAGGTAGCGCAGCAGCGTCCGCAGGGTTTCGGGCGCGGCGCGGAGGATGTCCTGGTTGGCCACGACGTACCGGGGAGCCCATTCCAGGAGGAAGCGTCGCACCTGTGTGCGATCCCAGTACGCCAGCCGCCCGTCAAGGCTGCGGTGCCGCGAGTCCAGTGCCGCCGAGAGCATCACCTCTTCGGCTCGTACGCCCTGCTCGTCGGCCCAGGTCAGGCAGCGGCGAATCAGCAGGTCCTTGGCCGCTTCGAACTCTTCGGCCTCTTCCGGGTCGAAGTGGGTCCTCATCGTGTGCTCCTCAGGTCGGCGAGGAGTGTGCCGCTCCTCTCCAGTCGACGCGGGGTCGGTTCCGTCAGAAAACTATCTCTTCGCACCAGACGCTGTACGGGTGTTCCAGCGTGCCAGAGCCCGCGACTGTCACGAAGTCGGACGTTCAGGCTGGTACTCGTCCAGGAGGCGGAGGCTGTCGCCGTACTTCCTTCGCAGCCGGGCGGCCGTCGGTTCGTCCAGCATTCCGAGGCGGGCCGGGTCACTGTTGTCGGCGATGTCGGCACGCTTGACGACCATAGCGATGGGGTTGCCGGCCGCGCGGGCCATACTCGCCGCCAGCGGTTCTCCAGAGTGTTTCGTCAGTGCCTGAACGGCCGCGATCACCCGCTCAGGACAACCGGCCGCCCTGAGCTCGGCCACCGTGAGATCGGTGTCCTCGAGTACGTCATGGAGGACCGCCGCCATCCGCGCGTACTCGCCCGAGACCCTGCCCATCACACGAAGCGGGTGCTCGATGTACGGCCGGCCGGCCTTGTCCACCTGCCCCTGGTGAGCCTCGGCCGCAAGGGCGATCGCGTCGTCAACGGTGAAACGGGTGCCGGTCATGGCCTCAGTATCTTCCGGCAAACGGGGACTCCGATTGTAACGGCTGATGCGCGAAGAGCTACGGGCATTTGCCGAACAACAGGCCGAATGGTCGCGGGAAGTACGAGGACGAGCTTGAGGAAGCTGCGCGGCGGATCATTGAGGAGTTGCGTGCGCGGTGGGGTGGTTAGCGGACGCCTCTGATTTTGAGGACTCCGGTTACTCCGAGTAGGGAGATCGCGATGCCTACCGCGAACAGTGTCGGGTAGCCGCCCAGGGTGACCACCAGGGCCGCGATCGAGGGGGCGACGATCTGGGGGCCGGCGTTGGCGATGTTGATGACGCCCATGTCCTTGCCGACCTCCTCGGGGTTCGGCAGCACCTTGGTCACCAGTGCCATGTCCACCGCCATGAAGATGCCGAACGCGATCCCGTGCACCACGTTGTAGATCACCATGCCGCCGAAGGTCGGCATGAGCAGCGGTATGCCCAGGCTGACCGCGGACGCGAGCCCGGCGATCAGCACGAACAGCTTGAACCTGCCGATCCGATCCGAAAGCGGCCCCACGACCAGCACCGCGAGTAAGGTCGCCACCTGCCCGACGAGCATCAGCAGGCCCATCTTCGCGATCACCTGATCCTTCGGGATCTTGATGAAGTCCTCAAGCAGGAACAGGTTGAACGTGAAGATGACGAAGTAGCCGAGCATCACGCCGAAGCGCGAGACGAAGGCCCACCGGAAGTCGTGGGTCTTCAGCGGACGCCAGAACCCGGCGAGGAACTCCCCCAGGTGGAACGGCTGCCGCGGCAGATCCACCGACGACCGGTCCGGCGAGGCGAACACGAGGAGCAGCGCGGCGACCAGCAGTACCGCGATGACGACGTAGTACGCACCCCCCTGCGCGAGCTGCGGAAAGACGATGAACATGATCGACGAGGTGATGATCGCGAGCGGTGTGCCCAGGCCGAAGAGTCCGGAGAAGGTGCCGTACCTGTCGGCTGGTACCCGGTCGGGCAGGATGGCTGTCATCGCCGCCTGGTAGCCGTTCATGATGGTCTGTACGACGGCCCAGCTGATGCCCAGCATGAGCACACTGCCCACCCCGGCCTGCGCCAGAAGTGCGACCGCCCCGATCAGTACGCATCCGAGGATCCACGGTGACCGCCGCCCGTACCGGGAGCGGGTCCGGTCGGAGATCTGGCCGAAGATCGGGTTGGCGAGGGTGGCCATGAGCGGGCCGATGGAGTTGGCCAGGCCGAGCGCGGCTACGTCGTTGGTGCCGGTGATCCGCTGTACGTGGACGGGCAGGACGAAGGCGCCCACGGTCATCCACAGGAACATGACGGCGACGTTGGCGAGCGGCAGCGTCAGGTAGAGGGGGCCGAGTCTGGGTCCGACGGCGACCGCGGGGGTTTGGGCCATGAGAGACCTCCGAAACAATCTGATGATACGTATCACCATCGATTGATCTGGAGGCTATGCGCCCCTCCGGAAACCGGCAAGGGACCATGTCCAATTTGTGATCTACGCGGTCTCCCTGACCACCACGCGCGGTACGTAGCCGCTCAGCACGACCCCGGGCCCGGCCGCGCGCTCCCCCCGGACGATCTCGTCGATCATGGCGATCAGCTCGCCGGGCGTCGTGGTCGAGTCGGCGCGCACGCTGGTCAGCCTGGGCCGCATCAGCCCGGCGATGACCAGGTCGTCGGCCCCGACGACGGCGATGTCCTCGGGCACCCGTACCCCGGCGTCATGCAGCGCGCTGATGACGAGCATCGCGTACTCGTCGTTGTAGGCGAACAGGCCGTCGGGCAGGTCGGTGCGACTGGCGAAGCGCGCCGCCTCCTCCTCGGAGAAGGCCAGGTCGATCCGCTCCGCGCCGGGCGCCACCCGGCACACGCCGCGCCACCGGCCGACGCCCATCCGGTCGATGCCCCGCTCGCGCGGCACGACGGCGGCCAGCCGGGTACGGCCCCGCGACACCAGGTGCTCGGCCGCGCACGCGCCGAGGGCCTCGTGGTCGTACATCAGGACCGGGACGAGGGGCGAAGGGCGTTCGGCGCTGAGCCCGATGACGGCCTTCACGCCGGAGGATTTGAGCAGGTCGACGGCCGGTCTGGTGAGCCTGTCCACTTCGGCGAGCACGGCGACCGGCCGGAGTTCGGCCCAGGACCTGGCGGCGGCGGCGCCCTTCAGGCGGCGTTCGCCGTACTGGACGAGGGTGTAGCCGCGCTCGCGCAGGGCTTCTTCCATCGCGTCGAGCAGGTTCTGGGCCAGTCTGCCGGTTCTGGCCTGGGAGAGCGGGAGCAGGACCAGGCCGCTGTGGCCGGTGCGCAGGGCTCGGGCGCTGGCGTGCGGGACGTAGCCGAGGCGGGCGGCGGCCTCCTTGACGCGTTCGCGGGTCTCGTCGCCGACTCGCGCACCGGGGCTGTCGTTGAGCACGTAGGAGACCGTCGCCTGGGAGACCCCTGCCGCGCGCGCGACATCGACACTGGTCGGCGGCTTCACATTGATTCCCGCTCTCTTGTCTGGACCTGTCGTCGCATGTTATCAACTGCTTATACGTATAATCGATCAGTGGAGTGAGTCGCATGCAGTTGCACATCCGCGAGTGGGGTCCGCAGACGGGCAAGGTCGCCGTGCTGATCCACGGCATCATGGCCGACTCCCGGTGCTGGTGGCGGGTCGGGCCGCACCTCGCCTCGCTGGGGTACCGCGTCGTCGCCGTGGATCTTCCGGGGCATGGGCGGTCGGCGCGCGCCGAGGCGTACTCGCCGGAGCTCTTCGCCGCCTCGGTGCTGGAGTCCGTGCCCGCCGCACCCGAGCTGGCCATCGGCCACTCGCTCGGCGGGCTGACGCTGGCCGTGGCGGTCGAGCGGCTGAGGCCGGGGCGGGCGATCTACTCGGATCCGGCCTTCCGGCTGCCGCGCCTGGAGGGCGGCACGCCGATGACCGACCTGATGGCGCAGTTCAAGGAGGCGACGGTCGAGCAGGTGGCGGCGATGCACCCGGGCTGGTCCGCGGAGGAGAACGCGGTCGAGGTCGAGATGCTCGAACTATGGGACCCGCGCACCGCGCTGTCCCTGAGCGAGATCGTCGGCTCCGACCACACCCCCGAACCGGTCGTGCCCTCGCTGGTCCAGCTCGCCGACCCGAGCTTCCTCGTCTCCCCCGAGTACGCCGAGGAGCTCGCGGCCAAGGGCTTCGAGGTACGCGTCGTCAAGGGCGCCGAGCACACCATCCACCGCCACCTGTTCGAGGACTTCCTGACCGGCCTCGACGGCTGGATCGATTAGTAGCTCAGCCCGTACCCGAACGGGAAGTGCGGGTCCTCGCCGTCCTTCTGCGGGCCGCCGCCGGGTAGTGCTTGGTCATGCAGGCGACGCTGTGCTTGCCGAGCCGTACGCCCTGGAAGCCCCGGATGATGTCACACTGCGGGATGAGCAGCCGCTTTCGCGATCCGGGCACCACCTGGCTCGACCTGCTGAACGATGATGTCCTGGTCCGCTGCCCGGTCTGCGACCGCCTCGCCAAGGTCGTCGTCACTCCCGGCGAACCGCGCCCCGGGCCCTTCGTCGCGCACCGACTGATCTGCCCGGCCTGCGGCCACACGCGGGACTGGGCTTCGGATCGGATCACCCGCCACGACGACGGCCGCGACCCGTACTTCGGGCTACCGCTGTGGTTGCGGAGACCCTGCGCCGGCCATCTGCTCTGGGCGTACGGCGAGCGCCACCTGGACCTCCTCGACGACTTCGTCCGCGCCCGCCTCAGAGAACGAGACCGCCCACCCGGCACCCCGAGCAGCATGGCCGAACGCCTCCCGGCCTGGATACAGTCCGCCCACCACCGCGGCGACATCCTCCACGCCATCGAGCACCTCCGACGGATACTCCCATGATCCGAGCCATCGAGCACCCCCTTGATCCGAACCATCGGGCGCCTCCGACGGTTACTTCCTTGATCGGCAAGCTTGGGGGAATGCGATCTATGCTCGCCGCTATGCCCGATGCCACTCCTCGTCCCTCCGCTCGCGTCCTGCTCGTCGACGATCAAGAGCGGATCTTGCTGTATCGCGGCCTCAGCCCGACGAAGAACCCCGACTACGCCTGGTTCACCCCGGGCGGCGGCGTCCAGAACGGCGAGGCGCTGAGCGTCGCCGCTTCCCGGGAACTACGCGAGGAGACCGGGTACGAGGCCGCCCCGGACGCCTTCGGACCGGTCGTCGCCTTCAGCTCCGGCCTGTGGCGCCACAGCGACGGCACCCTGTTCCGCGCCGACGACTCGTTCTTCCTCCTCCGCGTACCCGCCTTCGACATCGACATCTCCGGCATGGAGGACTTCGAACTCTCCCTCCTGGACACCCACCACTGGTGGCCCCTCCCCGACCTCGACACCACCAACGAACGCGTCATCCCTCTCCACCTGGCCACACTCGTGAGGCGCCTGCTGAGCGACGGCATCCCACGCGAACCGATCGTCCTGCCCTGGCACCGCACAGACGCAGGCGACCACTGATCCATCTCAAGCAGGCAGAACGCCAGGAGTGCCACTCGCCCCGCCCACGCGACTCGGCATTATCGCTTCAATGTCCACAGAACAAGCCATATGGCCAATTAAAGTCTTTTGTCGACAATGCGGCATTCCATCGCTCACCAAGAGTCATTTCTGTATCGATTGAAAATTGCCTGATGTGCTGATCTTCTGAAAGCACTTAGCCTGCCTTGTCCCTAGGCGGTGGTACCGGCGTCCACCGTGATGGCCGCCCCAGTGATGTTGCGCCCGGTCGGGCCGGCCAAGTGGAGGACGGTGGCGGCGATGTCCGCAGGGGCGCAGTAGCGGTTCAGGGCCGTGTAGCGGCGTTCCTCGTCGGCTTCGGGGGCGGCGGCCGGGTTCATGTCGGTGTCGGTGGAGCCCGGGTGGACCAGGTTGGCGGTGATGCCGAGTGGGCCGAGGTCTCGGGCCAGGCCCTTGGTGAGGCCGATCAGGGCCGACTTGCTCATCGCGTAGAGGGTCCAGCCCGGGTACGGCACGCGCTCGGCCAGGCTGCTCCCGATGTTGATGATTCTGCCCCCTTCCGTCATGTGCCGGACGGCGGCCTGGGCCAGGAGGAAGGACGCGCGGGCGTGGATGGCGAGCGTGCGATCGACCTCCTCCAGCGTGACCTCCTCCAGGGGGCCGTACACGGCGATGCCCGCGTTGTTGACCAGGATGTCGATCCGGCTGAGCGCCGAGACCGTGCCTTCCACTACAGCCCGGAGCGCGTCCGCGTCCGTGGCCTCCGCCTGTACGGCGAGCGCGCGACCGCCTGCCGCTTCGATCGCCTCGACCACTGACTGCGCGTGGTCCTTCGCGGTGGCGTACGTGATCGCCACGTCGGCGCCCGCGCCCGCGAGTTCCCTGGCGATCGCGGCCCCGATGCCGCGACTGCCGCCGGTGACCAGCGCGACTTTGCCGGTGAGCTGTCCCATGTCGACCTCCATTAACGGAATGCGTTCCGGTTAATCTAAACGGAATGCGCTCCGCTTCGCAAGATGGGAGCCTCGGAGGCGCAGAAGGTGCGGGGGCGTGGGTGCGGGGGTGTGGGGCGCAAGGGTGTGGCGCGAAGCGCGGAGGTGTGGCGTGAAGCTCGGAGGGGCCGGACGGAGGGAGGTGCGGGACGGAAGGGGAAGGGAGGGTTGCTTGGATAGGGTTGGTGGGTGATGGAGGGGCGGGAGTCGCTGGTTCGAGCTGGTCAGGGGCGGGGGGAGCGGGCTGATGCCGCGCGGAACCGGGCGAAGATTCTGGCTGCCGCTGCGGAGATCATCGCGAGTCGAGGTATTGACGCCCTCACGATGGCTGAGGTGGCCGCTGCCTCTGGGGTAGGCGTCGGCACGCTGTACAGGCGGTTCGGTGACCGTTCCGGTCTCGCCTATGCGTTGATCGACCAGCGGGAGCGGGAGTTTCAGGCGGCGTTCATCGACGGGCCGGCCCCTCTCGGCCCCGGAGCGCCACCGGCGGCCCGCGTCCGGGCGTTTCTGCACGCGTTGGCCGACCGTACCGTCGCCCAGCTCGACCTGTTGCTGATGGCCGAGACCGCGACTCCGTTCGCCCGCTTCGGCGGTGCCTACGACGCCTATCATCACCACCTGACGACCTTGATCACCCAGGCACGGGGACAGGAGGGGGACGCCGTCTTCCTGGCCGATGCGCTGCTCGCTCCGCTGGCCGCCAACCTGGTGGCTTACCGGCTGGAAGAGCTGGGGCCCGATCGCATCAAGGCCGGTCTCGACAGACTCCTGACCGGCCTGGAATCCAGTCAAGACGTGTCTTGACCAGCCTGGAATCACGGGGTGCGAGGTAGGGGGTTTCGATGGCGTCCCCGGGCAGGCGGCAAGGCTCAGGTGCGGGCGACGATCAGGGGGCAGGTCGCGTACTGGAGCATGGCGTGGCTGACCGAGCCGAGGAGCATCCCGGTCAGGCCGCCTCTCCCCCGCGAGCCGACGACCAGCAGGTCGGCCCCCTCAGAGGCCTGCCTGAGCACCTCGACCGGATGCCCCTGTACGGCTTCCTCCACGACCTTGAGCCCGGGGTGGCGTTCCCGTACGACCGCCACCGCCTCCTTGAGGACCACGCCCACGTCGGAGGCGGGGCCGCCGGGCGGGAGGAGCGTCCAGGCGTGGACGACGCGCAGGGCGGCTCCGCGCAGTTCGGCCTCGGCGACGGCGAGTTCAATGACTCCGGCGCTCGCGGGGGAGCCATCCACCCCGACCACCACCTCGCCCTTGAGCAGGGCCGGTTGTTCGCGTACGACGGCGACGTGCGAGGGGGCGTGGCTCGCGACGCCGTACGCCACGGAGCCCAGCAGCAGGCCGCGGAATCCGCCGAGCCCGTGGTTGCCGACGACCAGGAGTTCCGCCTCCCGCGCGGCGACGATCAGCGCCTCGCGCGGGTCGCCGGGCAGTAGGGCGGAGTCGACGGCGAGGTCGGGCGCCTCGTGGCGGGCCCGGTCGACGCCGGCGGCCAGGACGGTGGTGCCGCCTTCGCGCATCCAGCGGCCCACCTCGGCCAGGCGGCCGGATTCGACGGGCTCGCTGGCCCAGGCCGCCATGGCATGGACCACGCGCAGCGTGCTGCCCCGCAGGTGCGCCTCCCGGGCCGCCCAGCCTGCGGCTTCCAGCCCCGTGCGCGAACCATCGACTCCGACCACGATCATGACGCCCCCTGAATCCTGTTTCGTCATGTCAAAAATCCCCCCTTTAGGGATATCAACACCCTAGACGCGCCTGAACCTCCTGCACGCTGGGGTTCACCAGTGCCCCGCCGTCCGGAAAGACGACCGTGGGGATGAGCCAGGAGCCGCCGTTCAGTTCGCTGATGAGTTCGACCGCGCCGGGGGTCTGGTCCACGTCGATCTCGGTGTAGGGGATGTCGGCCCTGCTGAGCTGGCCTTTGAGGCGCTGGCAGTGGCCGCACCAGGGGGCGCTATAGACAGTAATCATGTGTTTCCCATCCGAAAGGTGGGTTTGACCGTCGCCCAACCCAGCGAATACTCTCATGTGCCACTTGGATATTACCGGTAGACGTTGCAGGTGGGGCGGGCTAACCGGTCGCAAGAAAGTAGGTCCCACGGTGGCCGATGCCCCTATTGCCCGGCGTTCCTTCCTACGCTCCACGGCCGTCGCCGGAGCGCTGATCGCCTTCTCCGGCACCCTGTCCGCCTGCTCCTCCGACGAGGCGCCCAAGCCGGGCGCGACCAGGACCGCCGACGTGCTCAGGGTCGCGCTGCCCTCCTCCATCAGCTCGCTGGATGCGAGCAAGGAGGCGGGCATCATGAACTACGTCGTCGCCCTGCTCTGCCAGGAGGCGCTGGTCGGCGTGGGCCAGGACGGCAGCCTCCAGCCGTCCCTGGCCGAGTCCTGGACCAGGAAGGACAACACGACCTACGTCTACAAGCTGCGCGCGGGCGTGACGTTCTCCGACGGCAGCGCGCTGACCGCCGAGGACGTGGTCGCCAGCCTCGACCTGCACGCGAAGAAGGGCTCCGCCACCGCGTTCGCCTACGCCTACGCCAACGTCGACAGCGTCGAGGCGACCGGCGCCGACGAGGTCACCATCAAGCTCAAGCAGCCGGACGCCTCCTTCTCGTGGACGCCGTCCCCCGGGACGCTGCTGGTGATGAGCAAGAAGTTCATCGAGAGCACCGGCGAGAACATCGGCACCCCGGCGGGCAAGATCCTCGGCACCGGGCCGTACAAGGTGGTCGACTTCGCCCCCGACTCGCACGTGACGTTGGAGCGCAACGACGCCTGGTGGGGCGGCAAGGCGCCGTTCCGGCAGATCAAGTTCGACTTCATCCCGGAGGAGTCGACGCGGCTGCTGGCCATGCGGAGCGGATCGATCGACGTCGCGCTGAACGTGCCCGCCGAGCAGATCGACCAGTGGAAGGGCGTCAGCGGCGTGGACGTGCGCGCCGCCGCCGACCGCTCGCTGGTCACACTCGCCTTCAACACCTCGAAGAAGCCCTGGAACGACATCCACGTCCGCAAGGCGGTCGCGCACGCGATCGACCGCGAAGGCATCGTCAAGAGCGTGCTGCGCGGCCACGGCCAGGTCGCCGTCAGCATCCCCGATCCGGTCCAGTGGGGCGGGGTGCTCGGCGAGGCCGAGGTGCAGAGCCTGTACACGAGCATCCCGCAGTACGGCTTCGACCTCGCCAAGGCCAAGGCCGAGCTGGCCCAGTCGGCCACCCCGCAGGGCTTCAGCGACGTGCTCACCTACCCGAGCAGCGGCCCGCAGATCGGCCGCGCCGCACTCACCCTGGCGCAGAACCTCAAGACCATCGGGATCAACCTGGAGGTCAAGGAGGTGCCGCTGGAGCAGTGGATCGCCGAACTCGGCAACCACTCCGGGGGCATCGCCGTGGGCTGGTACTTCGCCACGACCGGCGACCCGTCGGAGTACATCCAGCAGCTCCTGCACGGCGGCGCGGCCGGCAAGAACGGCACCAACATCGCCGAGTACGACAACGCCGAGGTGACCAAGCTGCTGGACGACGCCAAGGCGGGCACCGACGACGCGGCACGGGGCAAGCTGCTCGGCGAGGCGCTGGTCAGGTCGGCGGCGGACGTGCCGTACCAGCCGCTGTGGTGGGGTGAGGCGGCGACCGCCTTCGGGCCCGGCGTGACCACCGGCGACTTCGGCCCCTACTTCTTCGTCGGTCCGTGGGCGGCGAAGGTGACCGTCCGCTCATGAGGCCGCTCGACGTTCACGACGCGCTGGCGGGGATGCGGGTACCGGAGTGGGTGTCCCTGCATCCTGACGGGGACCGGGTCGCCTGCGTCCTTCCTCTCGCGGGTGCGGGACCCCGCGCGCACGTGCTCGACCTCGCCGATGGGCGGGCGGAACCGCTCGCCGCCGGGCCCGGGGAGTGGCACGCGCTGACCCGGTGGCTGCCCGACGGGCGGCTGCTGCTCGCCTCGGGCAGCGGGTCCGACCTGGATCACGTCGAGCTGCGCGACGGCCTCGACGTCGTCTGGCGGACGCACGCGGGCGGCGAGATCGAGGACCTCGTCCCCGACGCGGACGGGACGGTGCTGCTGCGGCTGGCCGACCCCGGCAGCGAACGCGACGGCAGCCACCTGGCGCTGCGGGTCAACGACCCGAGCGACCCGTTCGTCCGCACCCCTGGCGGGCGGCTGCGGCGCCTGGCCTGGGCCAGGATCGGCGACGCCCGGCCCCGGGCCATCCCGCTCGACGGGCTGACCGCCTGGGACGCCGACTGGCGCGACAAGCGGGTGCTGGCGGTGACCTCGGCCGACGAGACCGCGGCCGGTTTCTACCACCCCCGCCTCGACCTGGTCGACCCGCTCACCGGCGAGATCAGGACCCTGTACACCACGCGGTGGCAGCTCAACCGGCCCAAACTGGCCCCAGGCGGGCGGGCCGCGGTCGTGCTCGAAGGGCTGTCGATCGTCTCGGGCGTGATCCTGTACGCCGATCTGGTCACCGGCGAGGTGAGACGGCTGGGCGAGCTGGACGACGTCACCGACCTCGGCTGGCTCGACGAGCGGACGCTGTGGTTCACCGGCTGGTCGGGTACCGGCGTGCACGGCGGCGTCGTGGACGCCGACGGCCGGGTCCTGCACCGCTGGAGCGGGCAGGGCGCGCTGGGCGGGCCGGGTGCGCAGCCCTCGCTGTCGCTCGACCGGACCGGCACGCTGGCCGCCTCCTCGTGGGAGACGGCCGATCATCCGCCCGAGGTGGCGGTCGCGGTGCTGGCCGAGGGCGGCTGGCGGCAGGTCAGCGCGCTCAACACGGAACTGGCGGCGCTGGCCGTACGGCAGGAGGAGGTTTCCTGGACTGGGCCCGGCGGGCTCGAAGTGCGTGGGCTGCTGCTGCATCGTGACGGGGACGTGTGCCCGCAGCCGCTGGTCGTGATCGCGCATGGCGGGCCGACCTGGTTGTGGTCGAGCGCGTTCGCGCCCGCCGAGTCCGACCAGGTGGCGCTGCCGCTGGTGCACGCGGGCGCGGCCGTGCTGCTGCCGAACCCGCGCGGCAGCAGCGGGCGCGGCCAGGAGTACGCCAGAGGCGTCATCGGCCAGGTCGGCGAGGCCGACCTCGGGGACGTGCTGGCCGGGGTGGAGCACCTCGTCGAGGCCGGGATCGCCGACCCGGGACGGCTCGCGATCATGGGGCTGAGCTACGGCGGCTACCTGACCGCGTGGGCGACGACCAGGACCGACCGGTTCAGGGCGGCCGTGGTGATGTCGGGGGTGAGCGACTGGCTGAGCTTCTGCACCGCCAGCAACCTCGGCGGCGGCTTCGACCCCCTCTACCACGCGGGCGCCGACCCGGCCACGGCCGAGGGACGCGAGTTCCTGGCCGCCAGATCGCCGGTCTACCACGCCGCAGACGCCGGGACGCCGACGCTGATCCTGCACGGCGAACTCGACCGGACGACCCCGGCCGGACAGGCCGAACAGCTCTATCGTGCCTGGTCAACGGCCGGAGTGGACACCCAACTGGTCGTCTACCCTCGTGAGGGACACGAACTGATGGAGGACGCGCACCGCAGGGACGCCGCCGAGCGCGTGATCACCTGGCTGGTCCGGAACGGGGTGCTCTGATGGCGCGGTGGGGATGGGCGTCGTTCCTGCTGCGCCGGCTCACTGGCACCTTCGTCGTCGTGGTCCTGCTGTCCGTCGGCGTGTTCGGCCTGCTCTACCTCGCGCCGGGCTCGATCCAGCAGACCCTGCTCGGCACCCGCCCCGCCACCCCGGAGACCATCGCCGCGATCCAGGCCAGGTACCACCTCAACGACCCGGTGGCCGTGCAGTACCTGCGGTGGCTCGGCGGGGCCGTCAGCGGCGACCTCGGCGTGTCCATCAGGACCGGGATGCCCGTCTCCGGCATGCTCGGCGGCCGCCTGTCCCTCACCCTGGCCCTGACCGGGTACGGCACGCTGCTCGCCGCCCTGGTCGGCATCCCGCTCGGCATCGTCGGCGCGCTGCGCCAGGGCAGGACCGCCGACCGCCTGGTGGTGACCGCCGGTGTGGTGGGGCTCAGCGCCCCGCCGTTCGCCGCCGGGCTGCTCCTGCTCGTGGTGTTCACCGGCGACCTCGGCTGGTTCCCCGGCTACGGCGCGGGCGAGGGATTCGCCGACACCCTCTGGCACCTCACCCTGCCCGCGGTCGCGCTCGCGGCCGGAGCGGTGGGCCTGCTGATCAGGTTCACCAGGGCCGCGCTGGTGCGCGAACTCGACCAGGACTACGTCGTGTTCGCCAGGGCCCGCGGCCTGGGCGCCCCGCTCGTCCTCTGGTACGCCATGCGCAACTCGCTGGTGCCGATCCTCACCGCGACCGGGCTGATCGTGACCGGCATGCTGGTCGGGACCGTCCTGGTCGAGGTGACGTTCGCGCTGCCCGGCCTGGGGTCGCTGCTGGTCGACTCGGTCACCTTCAAGGACGTGCCGGTCGTGCAGGCGCTCGCGTTGCTGCTCACCCTGCTCATCGCCGCCGTCAACCTGCTCGTCGACCTCGGCTACTCGGCCGTCGACCCCCGGGTACGACTCGGCGGGAGGACCTCGTGAAGACACCCCCGCTCACGGTCACGCTCGCCCTCGCGGTGCTCGCCCTGGTGACGGTCGCCGCCGCGTTCGCCCCTTGGCTGGTGCCCGGCGCCACCGACCAGGACCTGATGACCGGCATCACCGGACCGGGTCCCGGCCATCCGCTCGGCACCGACGACCTGGGCCGCGACGTGCTGCAACTGCTGGTCGCAGGCGCCCGTACGGCGGTGCCCGGCGCGCTCGCGGTCGCCGCCGGCTCGATGCTGATCGGCAACCTCGTCGGCCTGCCTGCCGGGTACCTCGGCGGCTGGGTGGACTCGCTGGCCATGCGCTGGGCCGACCTGATGTTCTCGCTGCCCGCCCTGCTCGTCGCCATCGTGGTCGCGGGCGTCCTCGGCGGCGGCTACGGCCTGGCCATCGCGGTGCTCGTGGTGCTGTTCGCGCCCACCGACGCCAGGGTGGTGCGCGGCGCCGTACTGGAGCAGCGCCACCGCCCCTACGTCGAGGCGGCGCTGCTGAAGAACCTGCCCGCCTGGCGGATCATGACCGGGATCATCTGGCCGAACATCGCCCCCGTCGCGCTGGCCAGCGCCTTCCTCAACTTCGCGTTCGCGCTGGTCTCGCTGTCGTCGCTGTCGTTCCTCGGCCTGGGCGTGCCCGTGGGCTCGCCCGACTGGGGCCGGACACTGGCCGACAATCGCACCCAGTTGCTGACCAATCCCTGGGCCGTCATCGCGCCCGGCCTCGCCATCATCGCCACCGCGGCCGCGCTGAACCTCGTGGGCGACTGGCTGCAGCAGAGCGTCGACAGACGCGGAAGGGCACGCTGACATGCTCCTCGTCGAAGATCTCGCGGTACGGCAGCCGTCGAGCGGACGCACCCTGCTGTCGGAGGTGGGTTTCGAGGTCGCGCCGGGCGAGTCGGTGGCGATCGTGGGCGAGTCCGGGTCCGGCAAGTCGCTGACCGTGCGCGCGATGCTCGGGCTGCTGCCCCCGGGGCTGGAGGCGTCCGGGCGGGTGCGCGTGGCGGGTACGCGGGTGGACGACGACCCGGCGGCCCGGCGGCGGCAGCGCGGCGGGGTGGTGTCGCTGCTCATGCAGGACCCGTTCACGCTGCTCAACCCGTTGCGCAAGGCGGGCAGGCAGATCGCCGACGGGCTGCCGTCCGGAGCGGATGCCAAGAGCGAGGTGGCCAGGCTGCTGGCCGAGGTGGGGCTGCCCGCGGACACGGCGGGACGCTACCCGTTCCAGCTCTCCGGGGGCATGCGGCAGCGGGTCGGGTTGGCCGCCGCGCTGGCTGGCGGGCCGCAGGTGCTGGTGGCCGACGAGCCGACGACCGCGCTGGACGCCACCACGCAGCGGGAGGTGCTGGCGCTCATCCGGCGGATCCAGCACGAGCGGGACATGGCGTTCGTGCTGATCACGCATGATCTGCGGCTGGCGTTCTCGATGTGCGACCGGATCGTGGTGATGTACGCGGGGCGGATCGTGGAGACCGGGCGGGCGGCCGAGCTGCGGCGGGAGCAGTTCCATCCGTACACGCGGGCGCTGCTGGCGGCGGAGCCTCCCGCCGATCGGCGGCTGGCGTCGATTCCGGCCGTGCCCGGCTCGGTTCCGGCGCACGACGCGGTCACCGGCCGGTGCGCCTTCGCCGACCGGTGTGCGCTGGTGCTGCCTGGCTGTCGGGAGAGTGTGCCGGAGTTGCGCGCCATGTTCCCGGGTGGCTCGCGTGAGCTGGGTGCCGATTCTTCTGGTTTGGCGCTAGCCGTACAGGATGGGCGGTTTTCGGCGTGTCTGCGGGCGGCGGAGTTGCCGCCGCCGCCCGCGCCCGAGCCTGGGATCGTGGTGCCCGCGCCCGCGTCGGCCGCGCCGGTGCTGGAGGTTCGGGAGCTGCGCAAGTCCTTCGGCGGGGCCGGGCGGCCCGCGCTGGCGGGGGTGAGCCTGAGCATCGCGCCGGGTGAGGCGGTGGCCGTGGTGGGCGAGTCCGGGTCGGGCAAGACGACGCTGGCCAGGTGCGTGGCGGGGCTGGAGCGGCCCGACTCGGGGACGATCCTGCTCGGCGGCGCCGACTGCTCGGACTACACGCGAATGTCCCGCCAGGCTGTACGGCAGGCCCGGCAGACCGCCCAGATGATCTTCCAGGATCCGTACTCGACGCTCAGCCCGGTCCGGACCATCGGCGCCACCCTCAAGGAGGCGCTGCGCGCCGATGGCCGTCCGGCGGGCAAGGCGGACGTGGCCAGGCTGCTGGAGTCGGTCGGGCTGGACGCCGGCCTGGCGGGCATGCGGCCCTCCGGCCTGTCCGGCGGCGAGCGGCAGCGGGTGGCGATCGCCCGCGCGGTGACCGGCGAGCCCAGGCTGCTGATCTGCGACGAGCCGGTGGCCGCGCTGGACGTCTCGGTCCAGGCCCAGGTGCTCGGCCTGCTCGCCGAGCTGAAGGAGCGGCTGTCGATGGCGATGCTGTTCATCACCCACGACCTGGCCGTGGTCCGGCAGGTCGCCGACCGGGTGTACGTGCTCAGGTCGGGCGAGTGCGTGGAGAGCGGCCCGGTGGACGGCGTGCTCGACGCGCCCGCCGACGGCTACACGCGGGCGCTGCTGGCCAGCGTGCCCGACGGCTCGAACGCCTGGCTGGCTCAGCCGTCGGAGAAGGAGATCAGCGTCAGCACCCTGCAAGGGGCCGAGCCGGTGGAGTAGACGTGGTCGCACTCGGCCGCGAAACGCAGCGCGTCGCCCTCGGCCAGCGTCACCGACCACTTCCCCGTCTCGACGGTGACCTCACCGGAGACGACGTAGGCGTGCTCGACCGAGCCCCGGCCGTGCGCGGTCTTGGCGCTGCGGGTGCCGGGCGGCAGCACGCCCTCGGTCAGCTCGAAGCGCCGCCGGTCGGGGGCGTCGAACAGGGTGCGCACGGTGGTGTCGCCCACCACCATCGGCACCCCGTCCCCCCTGCGGATCACCTCGGGCCCCGACGGCTGGACGCGGGTCAGGTCGGCGAAGGTCAGGTCGAGCGAGGCCGACAACCGCGACAGCACCTCGACCGTCGGGTTGGCCACGCCGCGCTCGATCTGCGAGATGAGCGCCTTGCTCACGCCGGTCAGCTCGGCCAGCTCGCGCACGCTCAGCCCACGAGCCAGGCGGGTACCGCGCAGGTTGCCGGCGATCGCCCCGCGCACCCCGCCCGCCTGCGCGGAGGTCACCTCCACGACGGTCGGCTTCTCGTGCTGCACCTCGGTCCTCTCTGTGGCCTGTGCCTCCCATCATGCAGGATGCGGGAGACAGGCGGACCAGCTCGACGACCTGCTACCGGTAGCCGCGAGGGCGCGTAAGATCCGGCATGCCATGAGGAGACCCCGCTGACATGGGAGCCGGACACACGCACGGCCCCGCCGCCCCCAGCCCGCGCCGCACGGTCCTGGCCACCCTGGGGGTGATCGTCCCCCTCGCGGTGGCCACCCTCGTGGCGCTGATCTGGATGTGGCCCGCCAGTCCCGAACCCGCGCCCCAGCCCTCCGGCGGGCTACAGCGGCTGACCGGGACGATCGCCCACATCACCCTGAAACCGTGCCCCACCCCGCCGCCCGAGGACGGGGTCGCGGCCGGGGAGCAGCCCCCTCCCGACCCTGAGACCTGCGGCGACGCCAAAGTCCAGCTGACCAGCGGCCCGCACACCGGACGGCATGTGGTCACCGGGCTGCCGAGCGGGCCCGGCGCGCAGAAGTTCGCCGACGGGGACGACGTGCTGCTGATCTACGCCGAGGAGGAGACGCTCGACGCGCCGCCGTACCGGATCTCCGACCACGACCGGACCTCGCCGCTCTGGCTGGCCGGGGCGGCGTTCGCGCTGGCGGTGATCGCGTTCGGCCGCTGGCGGGGGCTGACCGCGCTGGTCGGGCTGGCCATCACGTTCGTGCTGCTGCTGATGTTCGTCATCCCCGCGATCCTGGCCGGGCAGCCGCCGCTGCTGGTGGCCATCGTGGGGGCGGCCGGGATCATGCTCTCGGTGCTGTACCTGACCCACGGGTTCACCGTGACCACCTCCGTGGCCATCATCGGGACACTGACCAGCCTCGCGCTCACCGGGCTGCTGTCCTACCTGGCCATCGACCTCGTACAGCTCAACGGGATCACCGACGAGAGCTCCTTCTACCTGGACACCAGCTACCGGATCAACACCCAGGGGCTGCTACTGGCCAGCATCCTCATCGGGACACTCGGCGTGCTCGACGACGTGACCGTCACCCAGTCGGTGACCGTGGCCGAACTCGCGCACGCCAACCCCGGGTACACCTTCAGGCAGCTCTACCGGGCGGCGGCGCGGGTCGGGCGGGCGCACATCGCCTCGGTGATCAACACGATCATCCTCGCGTACGCCGGGGCCTCGCTTCCCCTGCTGCTGCTGATCAGCGTGGGCGACCAGGGACTCGGCGAGATCCTGGGCACTCCCGTACTGGCCCAGGAGATCGTCCGCAGCGTCGTCGGCACCCTCGGCCTCATCGCCGCCGTCCCCATCACCACCGCCCTCGCCGCCCTGACCAGCACCCGGAACACCCCACCCGCCCCCCGAAGATCCCGCCACCGCCGCCCGATCGACGACCACCTGGAACGACACCCAACCCCTTGACGGCGATCGGCTCAGCCTGTGGGTGGCGGCCTGGAGCGTCTGGGGTGGGCACGACCGCCTGACTGTCGGTGGGAGTGGATACCGTCCCGAGCATGATTTCTTGGGATGACGTTCGTGAGCTGATCGACAAGGGTGACGCCGACGGGGTGGCCGGGGTGGTGGGTGCTCTTGACGAGGTTGCCAAGCGGGAGGTCGCCAAACGGCTTCCCGGGCATCTTCGGGAGGTCAGGATGCGTTACGACTCCTGGCGTGGGGCGGGGGACAGCGCGGAGGCGTTACGCGCGGCGGGGGCCGCGACGATGGCGAGTGCGTCCACGCTCGCCGCCTGGCTCACCCGGCGGGGCCTGGTCGGTGCCGATGAGGCGGTCGACGACACCGTCCGGCTGCTCGGGCTGGTCCGTGCCCGGCCGCCCGCCTGGCAGGCCAAGTTGGCCGCCGCCCTGGCCGCCCGGCTGCGCGGGCGGGGCCCCAGTTACCAGCTCACCGCCATCCTCGTCCGCGAGACCGGCATCACCCCGCCGACCGACGACGGCTTCATCACGGCTTGGGTCGCGGCGGCAGCCGAGACGGCCGAGAGGCGAGGCCTGGCTGAGGTGCTGAGCGCCGATCCGCTGTTCGACGCGTTGCTGCCGCGGCTCTTTCACGCGCAGGGTGTCGGCGAGGTGCTGCAGTGGGAGAGCGATCCCGCCGACCCCGATGGCTGGCTCGGCGCTCTGCGTACGCTGTGCGAGCGGGGACGCGTCGACCGGAGCATGCTGCTCGACGGCTGTGTGGGCCGTTTCCTGCGCGGCGGCACCGCGCTGGAGCTGCGCTTCTTCGTACGGCTCCACCAGGCCCTCGCCCCCGATCCCGCCGAGCTGGACCGGCACGCCGTCGACTACCTGCGCCTGCTGCCCGCCGCACCCGGCACGGTCGCCGAGCTCGCCCTCGGCCACGTCCGCGAGCTGCCCGTACCCACCGAGCTCGCAGAGGCGGTGGAGGCGCTGATGATGCGGCCGGAGAAGAAGCTGGTCCGCGCCGGGCTCTCCTGGATCGACCAGCTGGCCCGCCTGGCCCCGGACCGTCTCGCCGAGACGTCCGCCGCGCTGGCCCTGGCCTTCGGCCACGAGAGCTCCGACCTCCAGGACCGAGCGGTACGGCTCACGCTCAAGCACTCCACCCGGCTGGACCTCGCCCCGATCCTCGAAGCGATCCCCCACCTCCCCCGGGACCTCCGCGCCCGCCTCGACGGCCTGGCCTCCCCGCACCTCGGCCCCGGCGGCGAACCTGCGGCCGAGGACGCGGTCGTGCTGGTCGCCCCTGTTCTCCCGCAGGCCGAACTGCTGCCGCCGATCCACACAGTCGACGAGTTGGCCGCCGAGTTCGGGCGGGCCGCCGCCCCGTTCGGCAACCCCGGCTGGTTGCCGGTCGAGAGATTGCTGGCGGGGCTGGTCGAGCTGGCCCACCGCGACCGTGAGGCGGTGCGCGCGGCGCTGATCCCGCCGCCCCAGGACGCATCCGTCTATCCGACCAACCCGATGACCTGGCTGTGGATGACCTTGCGGGCGGTCCTCGGCGATCGGCCCTCGCCGCCCGCCCTCCCGGGGCCGGACTCGGTCTCGGCGCCGCATGTGATGGTGCTGCGGCGGATGGCGGAGGTGCTGGACGCGGCCCTGTCGGACACGCTGCCGCCGGTGCTGCTGGCCACGCCGACCAGCGCGAGCGGCCACGTCGACCCCGCCGTGCTGGTCGACCGCCTGCACCGCGTGGAGGCGGCGGGCGGTACCCCGCTGGACGCCGACCTGCAGCAGGCGCTGCTCCGGATCCCGCGCACGGCCATGCCGCCGGTGGACGCACGGCTGACCTCTCCGGCGGGGCGGCTGGTGGCGCGATGGCTGGGCGGGGAGGAGGTGGTCCCGGTCGTGACGGTCAGGGACAAGTACAACGACGGGGCGGCGGAGCGCTGGTTCGACGACGGGCCGCCGCGCTACTCCTGCGGTGATCCCCGGTTCGTGCCGTTCGTGTCGGCGCCGCCGACCGGTCTCGACCTCATCGACCTGCTCTTCAGCGACCCGCGGAAGTACCTCAGGGCGGGCGGCGGGTGCCTGGACTGGTGGCCGGGGGTGCTGCCGTCGCATCGCGAGGTCGCCGCCGGGTACCTGCTGCAGCACTACAGCTGGGACTGGCCCGAGCGCAGCCCCAACCGCGAACACCTGGTCCGGCTGGCCGGGGCGGAGGGGCCGCTGGGGGCCGCGTCGGCGGTCATGCTGGCCTTCCATCTGAACGACGAGGACCCGGCAGGCCGTACCGCCGCCCTGGAGGTGCTGCTCGCGCTGGCCGCGGGCGGGGCGCTGCCGGGCACGGAGCTCGGCGAGCAGCTTGGCCGGCTGGTGCGCCAGGAGATGGTCACGCTCAGCCGGGTGCTGCCCTCGCTCACGGAGGCGGCGCGGCTGGGGGCGGGGCGGCAGGTGTGGGAGGTCGTCGCCGCGGCGATCCCGCATCTGGTGCCCGCCGAGGGCGAGCGGGCGAGGAGCGGGCTGGCGGATCTCCTCGCGCTCGGGGTCGCCACCGTTCCGCCCGGTGCCGCCGCGCCGATTCCCGGGCTGGCGGGGCTCGCGGCGCGCAAGGGGTCCAGCCGGATGGTGCGGGAGGCGGCCCGGCTCGTCCAGGTGCTGGGATAGGTGGTTTCTCCAGTTCAGGGTGCTGTGAGATGGCTTGTGGTAGGCATGGGGCGTGCGGATCGACGAGCTTTTGCGGGAGCTGACACCTCAGGTGCTGGGCGCGCTCGCGCGGCGTTACGGGCATTTCGACGCGTGCGAGGACGCGGTGCAGGAGGCGCTGCTGGCGGCTGCCGTACAGTGGCCCGCGCAGGGCGTGCCGGACAGTCCCGCCGGGTGGCTGATCACCGTGGCCGGGCGCCGGATGACCGACCAGTGGCGCAGCGAGCAGGCCCGGGCGCGCCGGGAGGTCACCGCCGCGTCCATGGAGGAGCCGCACGCGCCGCCCGCCGACGAGACGGATGCGCGCGACCACGACGACACCCTCACCCTGCTCTTCCTGTGCTGCCACCCCGCGCTGTCGGCGCCCTCCCAGGTCGCGCTCACCCTGCGCGCCGTCGGCGGGCTGAGCACCGCGCAGATCGCCCGCGCCTTCCTCGTGCCCGAGACGACCATGGGGCAGCGGATCAGCAGGGCCAAGCAGCGCATCAAGACCACCGGCATCCCGTTCGCGCTGCCGGAGGAGTCCGAGCGGGCCGAACGGCTCGCGGTCGTCCTGCACACGCTGTACCTGATCTTCAACGAGGGATACACCTCGACCTCGGGGCCCGACCTGCACAGCGCCGAGCTGACCGCCGAGGCGATCCGGCTGACCCGCATGGTACGGCGGCTGCTGCCCGACGACGGGGAGGTGGGCGGGCTGCTCGCGCTCATGCTGCTCACCGACGCGCGGCGGCCGGCGCGCACCGGGGCCGACGGCACCCTGGTACCGCTGGCCGAGCAGGACCGGCGGCTGTGGGATCGGGAGTCCATCCGGGAGGGCCTGTCGCTGGTCACCGAGGCGCTGACCGGGGCGTCGCTGGGGCCGTACCAGCTTCAGGCGGCGATCGCGGCCGTGCACGCGGAGGCGCGGGAGGCCGCCGACACCGACTGGCCGCAGATCGTCGCGCTGTACCAGCTGCTGGAGCACATCGCGCCCAACCCCATGGTGACGCTCAACCACGCGGTGGCGATCGCGATGGCCAAGGGCCCTGAGGCCGGGCTGGACGCTCTCGACGCGCTGGCCGGGGACGAGCGGCTGGCGGGGCATCATCGGCTCGAAGCGGTCAGGGCGCACCTGCTGGAGATGTCCGGCGACCTCGCCGCCGCCCGCGAGGGCTACCGTACGGCCGCCCGCCTCACCACCAGCCTCCCCGAACGCCACTACCTGGAGACCCGCGCGACCCACCTCCCCGAACCCGGCTAATCTCCTCAACCCCGCACCCCGTTTGCCGGCCGGGCGTATCGTCCAAGCCGTCATCAACCTGCGCGCCTCTAGGCCGTCGCGCTCACCACGCTCGACGACTCCGTTCCCTCGAAAGATCGCCCTTCAATCAGGTGCGGAGGGCCTGGACGGCGGCGGTGATCGCCTTCTTTTGGTAGCCGCTGGTGGGCATGGTGGCGCCGTGGGCGTGGCGGACGATGCCCTGGGAATCAATGAGGATGCTGCCCGACTGCTGCAGCGAGCCGAAGACCTTTCTGCTCAGGCCGATCACTTCGTGCGGGGTGGCGTGGCGGCCGACGAGGACGGGGAACGGGACCTGGCGCTTGGCCTTCCACGCGGCCGCCGCTTGGCGGTCCTCGGGAACCGCGACAAGCACCTGGACTTTGCCGGCCGCGAACTCGTCGCGGCGCCGGATGAGGTCCTGGACGTGCATGTAGCAGACCGGGCATGACGTCGCACGCATGAAATAGATCAGCACGGCATGATGGCCTTGGTAGTCGGACACGCGGACGGTCTTGCCGTCGGTGTCTTCCAGCACCACGTCGGGCGCGGGCGATCCGGTTTCAAGCATGGCGGAACTCTCCTTCGAACTCGGGCTGTCGAAATACGGTCTGCTCAGGTCAGGCGCTGGCGGCTCCGCGTTCGGGCGGGCCGCCTGGGGCGTCGGTCTTGCCGTCCAGGCTGAGCCGGACCCTGCCACGGGCCCGGTGTAGCTGGGACTTCATCGCGGCGTTGCTCAGGCCGAGCGACTCTGCGACCCTCCGCCCCGGATAGCCCAAGACATCCCGCATGATCAGTACTCTGCGCTGAACGTCCGGCAGCTCCCTGATCGCTTGTGCGACGAGCTCGGCTTCCAGACGCCGGATGACCTCGTCCTCGGCCGACGTCGCCAGGCCGGTACCGGCCTCGTCATAGCGGTCGACAAGCAGCCGGGCACGGCGCAGGCATTCGTTCCGGACGATTCGGAACATCCACGATGCCAGCGCCCCGGTGGCGCGCAGTGAGCCGATCTTCCGATAGAGGATGATCAGCGCTTCCTGCGCGGCGTCCTCGGCATCCTGTGGGGACGCACAAAGATGAGCCGCGAAGCGTCGCACGTGAGGGTGGGCACCGTCGACCACCGCAGCGATCGACTCGCGATCACCAGCCTGTGCGGCCTCGATGAGCTGCGTGCTCGCCCAGCCGGGGTCAGCCACGTCCGTGCCCTTGCCGTCGCGAAGTCCTGAAGAGTGCCTGCCGCACAGTCGGCATCGTGGCGTCACTCATCCGCATCTCCTCACCCGCATAACCGTCCACTCCATAAGAGGCCCCCACACCGCGAAAGGATTCACCCTTTCAGGACCGACTTCGGGTCGAGGGCCATCGCCTGGGTGGCGTTGGCGCGGTAGACCTCCAGGTCGGTGAAACTGGAACAGGCCCCACCTGCGCACGTCGGGCTCGATGTTGTAGATCCACAGGGGTCATTTCTGGGCGAACTCGTCCAGGGAGGTGCGGATCAGGTCGCGCATGCCGTCGCTGCCCATGTGGCCCGAGTCGTCGACCACGTGCAGGCGCGCGTCGGGCCAGGCGTGGATGAGGCGCCAGGCGGTTTCGAGTGGACTGCTCAGGTCGAGACGGCCGTGGATCAGGATGCCGGGGATGCCCGCGAGACGCCCGGCGTCGCGCAGCAGCGCGCCCTCCTCCAGCCAGGCGCCGTGCGCGAAGTAGTGCGCGGCGATCCTGACGAACGCCAGCATCTCCCTGGGCGGGGTGTTCCCGTACGGGGTCGGCGCGGCGTTGGGCTCCATCGAGACCACCGCGTCCTCCCAGGTACACCAGTCCACGGCGGCCTTGTTCCGCACGGCGGGATCGGCGTCCGCCATCAACCGCGCGTAGGCCGCCGCCAGCCGCCCCCCGGCCCCGCCTCGGCCACCGGCCTCCTCCCAGGTGGGTCCACCGCCTTGGCCGGCCGGTGAGGCGTTGGCCTGGAAGCGGGCCCACTGTTCCGGGAAGAAGCGGCCGACGCCGTGGTAGAGCCAGTCGATCTCTGCTCGCCGGCTGTTGGTGACGCCGCAGATGACGATCTCCGACACGCGTTCGGGATGCCGCTCGGCGTACGCGAGGATCAGTGTGGAACCCCACGAGCCGCCGAAGAGCAGCCACCGCTCGACGCCGAGGTGCTCGCGCAACCGCTCCATGTCCGCGATCAGGTGGTGGGTGGTGTTGAGGCTCATGTCCGTCGCGGGGTCACCGGCGTGCGGCGTACTCCGGCCACACCCGCGCTGGTCGAACAGGATGACCTTGTACCGCTCGGGGTCGAAGTAGCGCCGATTACGCTGCGAACACCCCGACCCCGGCCCTCCGTGGACGACGACGGCGGGCTTCCCCTCCGGATTCCCGCCGACCTCCCAGTAGACGAGGTTGCCGTCACCGGTGTCCAGCATCCCGCGGTCGTACGGCTCGACGAGCGGATAGAACTCAGCCATGTCCAGGCGTCCTTTCCCGAAAAATCCAACAGCGCTGTTACATTATGGGCATGGCTGCACCCTCTCAAGGACCAGAACTCCTCGGCACCCGCCTGCGGCACCTGCTCGACCTGCTGGACGGCGACGTCGCCTCGATCTACACCGACCTCGGCCTGGACGGCTTCCGCCCCCGCTTCACCCCGATCATCCGAGCGCTGGCCGCCTCAGGCCCGGCCTCCATCCGCGACCTGGCCCGTGCCATCGGCGTCACCCACTCCGCGGCCAGCCAGACCGTGGCCCACCTGGCCAGGGAGAACCTCGTCTCCCTCACCCCCGGCGACGACGCCCGCCAGCGCATCGTCACCCTCACCCCCACCGCCGAACGCCTGCTCCCCACCCTGGACCTCGAATGGACGGCCACCGCCACCGCGGCCGCCGAGTTCGAGGCCGAACTCTCCTACCCCTTGAGCACACTCATCGACGAAGCCCTCACGGCCCTCCACCACCGCCCCATGCGCCAGCGAATCACCGCCGCCGCGGGCTTGACCGACGAGAACACCTCCCGTCAGGCCAAGGATGCCCAGTCGGCACCGCGAAAAGGCAGGTAGCCCGGCGGCACCAAACCTTCCAGCCGGACCCTGAGCCGCAGGTTGGGCGGCACTTCGGGCCCATTCACCTGAGCGACTTGTACGACCATGTCACCGCCCTCGCGGACATGATGGACGTAGTCGAGGAGGAGGTCGGGAACCCAGCCGAGCTCGGCACCGTCGCTGGTGACCAGCAGCGCACGATGATTGACGGGATTCGACGAGTCATCGCGTACGTCGAGCACGTCCCCTTCGCGCAGGGACGAGATCCGGGACTCGGCTCCCGACTTGTGCCTGACTCCGTGAACGAAGAAAACCGAGGTCGTCCGGCCGTCGGCGTCGATCCGCGGCTCGGGCAGCAGAAGAATCGAGTCACCGGCCCTGCGCCCACCCGACCGGCCCAGCACCACCAGCGCAGGCGCGTCGTCTGGGAGCCCTAGAACCATCAGATAACGGTGGTAGTCGGGCCGTCGCGAGTCCATCAAGCGCTGCCTGAAGAGCGGGAACAGCATGGGCGACACATAACGGCGCTCAAGATCCGGGAAGCCGAGCAACGGCCGGAAGCCCGGCATGTCCATCACCCGACGCAGGTAGGCAAACGCGAACCCACCGTCCACCTTCTCCAGAAAACCGACGGGGACGATTCTGCGGGAACCCGAATCCTGCCACGCGACCAGCAGCCGAGGCGGCCCCGCGGTTTCGCGCGCACGCAAGGGCGAGGTCTGAGCTGAACTAGCCATCGAGCAGCCTCCTCCTGTTCGCGTCCACCAGTTCCATCGCGAACGTACGTGCCACATCAGACATTTCCGAAACGGATCCGGCCAGGTCGACTATTTGATCTTTCGTGCAGGCATCCACCCGGTCAAGCCAGTATCCGCGAACTTCGGCATCGGCTACCTCGAGGGCCTCTCTTGCGAAGTCCGTAAGGGGCAGCTTCCGGCCCCCTTCAAAGCGGTGGGCGGTGCCTTTTCGGAGAAAGGCCTCCCACTCCCTCTCATTACCGAGCTTCCGTAAGCGGACGACGTCCGTAAGGCTGAACCCCAGGCTGGTCGCGTGATCGTACGACGGCGCCAACCTCTGGTCGTCCTCTCCCGGGCCAAGTAGCACCGACCAGTTCGCAGGGTGCCGGTCACGGTTCGCGATCAACGCGTCGAAGGCCACATAGCCGATGAACACGCCGAACGCGGTGAAACTCGCCGGCCCCGTGAATCCTGGAGGCGGGGCATAGCCCTCTAGGACCTTGAAAATGTTGGACAACGTGTGTCCGCGATGCTCTCTGTCCATCGGATCGTGCTCTCCGAGCAGTTGGGCCAGCAGCAGCCACCCCGGCTGTAACTGCCAGCCGTCAGGCTTCACGTCGTAGGACAGGCACCCCCGCCGCCCCTCCCGAACCGCAAGATCGATGAATGCCGCGGGAACGCCGAGCAACCCGGCGATCTCAGAAGCGAGCTTCTCCGGCCAGTGATCCGCCTGCTGCGCATTGTCGTGTCGGAGATTCGGCTTGAACAGCGCCTTACGGTCCGTGCCTGGTTCGGCCAGCCAGATCTTCTCTTCCAAACCGTCCACCTCGTACAGGTGGACTTCCCACTCCGTCACGTCGACCACCGGGAAGGACTCAGCCACTCGGACACGCTATCAATCAACCCTACGGACTGTGACCGATATCTCACTCTGGGCATACGCTTGTGGCCAGTTGTCACACCGGAGAGCGGGAGTGTCGCCGAGGCGGTGAATCAGGTCGGTTCGTTGAGTTGCTGGAGGGTGTCGAGGACCTGTTGGCCGTATTTGGTGAGTTTGTTTTCGCCGACGCCGCTGATGGTGGAGAGGGCGTCCAAGGTGGTGGGGAGGGTGGCGGCGATTTCGCGCAGGGTGGCGTCGTGGAAGATGACGTAGGCGGGGACGCCCTGTTCCTTGGCGGTGGCGCCGCGCCAGGCGCGCAGGGCCTCGAAGACGGGGAGCGCTTCGGGAGTGAGGTCGGTGGGGGCGGGCTTGCCGGATTTGGTGGTCTTGGCGGGCTTGGGGGGGCGGGTGCGTTCTGGTTCGCGGCGGAAGGGGACCTGGCGTTGGCCGCGTAGGACGTCGGCGCTGGCGTCGGTGAGGGCGAGGGTGCCGTAGTCGCCTTCGACGGAGAGCAGGCCCTGGGCGAGGAGCTGGCGGACGACGCCGCGCCATTCGGTTTCGGTGAGTTCGGTGCCGATGCCGAAGACCGTCAGGGACGCGTGGTCGTGCTGCAGGACCTTCTCGGTCTGTTTGCCGAGGAGGATGTCGATGAGCTGGCCGGCGCCGAAGCTCTGCCGGCGTTCGCGGCGCAGGCGGAGCACGGTGGACAGGAGTTTCTGGGCGGGGACCGTGCCGTCCCAGGACTGGGGCGGGGTCAGGCAGGTGTCGCAGTTGCCGCAGGGGGCGCCCTCCTGGCCGAAGTAGGCGAGGATGCGCACGCGACGGCAGTCGACCGTCTCGCAGAGCGCGAGCATGGCCTCCAGGTGGGCGGCCAGGCGGCGGCGGTGGGCGTCGTCGCCCTCGGAGGTGTCGATCATGCGGCGTTGCTGGACGACGTCCTGCAGGCCGTACGCCAGCCAGGCCGTGGACGGCAGTCCGTCGCGGCCGGCGCGGCCGGTCTCCTGGTAGTAGCCCTCGACGGACTTGGGGAGGTCGAGGTGGGCGACGAAGCGCACGTCCGGTTTGTCGATGCCCATGCCGAAGGCGATGGTGGCGACCATCACCAGGCCGTCCTCCCGCAGGAAGCGGGACTGGTTGGTGGCGCGGGTACGGGCGTCGAGGCCCGCGTGGTACGGCAGCGCGTCGATGCCGTTGTCCACCAGGAACGCGGCGATCTTCTCCACCGACGCCCTGGACAGGCAGTAGACGATGCCCGCGTCGCCCTCGTGCTCCCCCTTCAGCAGGCGCAGGAGCTGGCGCTTGGGCTCGTTCTTCGACTCGATGCGGTACTGGATGTTGGGGCGGTCGAAGCTGGCGACGAAGTGCCGGGCGTCCTCCAGGGCCAGCCGGGAGGCGATCTCGGCGTGGGTGGCACGGGTGGCGGTGGCGGTGAGCGCGATGCGGGGGACCTCGGGCCAGCGCTCGTGCAGGGTGGACAGCGCCAGGTAGTCGGGCCGGAAGTCGTGCCCCCACTGGGCGACGCAGTGCGCCTCGTCGATGGCGAACAGGGAGATCTTGCCCCGGTCGAGCAGGCGCAGCGTGGCGTCGACGCGCAGGCGTTCGGGGGCGAGGTAGAGCAGGTCGATCTCGCCAGCGACGAACGCCTCCTCCACCGCGCGCCGCTCGTCGGCGCCCTGGGTGGAGTTGAGGAATCCGGCGCGCACGCCGAGCGCCAGGAGTGCGTCGACCTGGTCCTGCATGAGGGCGATGAGCGGCGAGATCACCACGCCGACTCCGGCTCTGACCAGGGCGGGGATCTGGTAGCAGAGCGATTTGCCGCCGCCGGTCGGCATCAGCACGAGCGCGTCGCCGCCGCCGACCACGTGCTCGATGATCTCTTGTTGGCCCTCCCGGAAGAAGTCGTAGCCGAAGACGCGCTGCAGCACCCGCGACGCGTCGCTGACCTCGAGATCGCTGGAGGGAGTCATCATTCGGCCATGGTACGAGGGTGGCGGTAGCGATGCGGGCGGTCGGAAATGCGCCTGTGGATAAACAGGAGGCCCAGACCGGGCCTGTGGACGACCCCGGGCCCAAGGATGTGGCTCAGGTGTGGATGAGGGTGCGGCTCTGCTCGGCCCAGTAGGTCAGCCCCAGGCGTTCGTGCGTGCTCAAAGCCTCCCGCAAGTGCTCCTCGGCCAGGTCGCCGCGCCCCATCCGCTTCGCGAGCGACGCCAGCACGTGATGCGCCGACCCCCACCCGGCGCTCCCGATGCCCGCCACGATGAGCTGCCCCGCGTACGGCGCCAGCCTGCCGTACACCTCCTCGGGGTCGGGGACCCCCAGCCGGGCCGCCACCAGCCCCCAGACGGGGACGAGGAAGTCGGCGATCCAGTCGTCCCGGATCTCGGTGCCCCAGCGGCCGATCAGCGCGCGGGCGAGGTCCTCGTCGCCGGTGTCCAGGGCGGCCAGCACGGCGATCGGCCGTACCGGCTCCAGCAGCGGGCGGTCGGCCATGGTGACGAGCTCGTCGAGGATCTCCCCGACCCGCCCTTGGCCGCGTCTGACGGTGTACAGCGTGAGCAGGCGGCGGTAGTCGGCGCCCCAGAGGCTGGCCCCGTACCGCACCCTGCCGTACTCGAGCAGGGCCTCGGCCTGGTCCCAGTCGCCTTCGACGGTGCGCCGGGCGGTCTCGGAGATGCGGATCATCGCCTCCAGTTCCGGCCGGGGGTTGTCGCCGAGGAGTTGCCGGCAGCGGAACAGGTCGCGGTCCCATTCGGCCAGCTCTCCGGCGCGCAGCAGGCATGACATGCGGAACACCCGCGCGATGAGCTGGTCGGCCACGGGCAGCCCCGGCAGGGCCAGCATCTCCTCCGCCAGCCGCAGCCGTTCGGCGTTGCGGCCGGGGATCCAGGCGGCGAGCAGGCAGTTGTTCAGGGTGCGGGCCAGCAGCCGGGGGTCGCCGAGCCGTCTGGCGATCCGCACCGCCTCGGTCGCGTGCCGTTCGCCGTCGGCGCGGCGCGGGCCGTAGTACAGCTCCATGCCGAGGGTGCCGAGCAGGGCGGCCCGGTCGCGGTCGTCGAGGGGCCCGGCGAGCAGGTCCTCCAGCACCGCCACCATCTCGTCGTCGACCACGCCGTACGGCCGCCAGTGCCACACCGCGAGCCCGCCCAGCACGGTGATCGCGTCCACCAGCGCGGCCCGGTCGCCCGCCCGCCTGGCCAGCCCGATGGCCTCGTCCAGGTCCCGGAACGCGCCTTCGGCGTCCCCGGCCGTGCGCCGCGCCTGCCCGAGCCGGGTGAGTACGGCACAGCGCCCGGCCACATCGTCGGCCGCCAGCGCGCCGAGCGCCAGTTCCCACAGCTCGACCGCCTCGGCGTAGGCGAGCCGCGCACCGGCCTGCCTGGCCGCCTCGGAGGCGTGGGTCACGGCCCGGGCGGCGCCGCCGACCTTGGCGGCCCTGGCGAAGTGGTGCGCGAGCCGTACCGGGTCGGTGCCGGGCAGGGCGGCCAGGCTCTCGCCGGTGCGCAGGTGGAGTCTGGCTCTGGCCAGGCGGCCGAGGCCCGCGTACAGGGCGTCGCGGACCAGGGCGTGGGAGAAGCGGTAGTCGAAGCCGTCGGGCTGTTCGATCAGCAGGCCGGTGGCGACGGCTGGTTCGAGGAGCGACATCACCTGTTCGGCGGGGGTGCCCGTGACGGCTTCGAGGAGGTCGGGGTCCACGTCGCGGCCGGCGACGGCGGCGGTGCCGAGGAGTTGCCGGGTCGGTTCGGGGAGGCGGGCGACCCGGCGGTCGATGACGTCGCGGGCGCCGGGCGGGACCGTGGCGGGCAGGCCGCCCTCGCTGTCGCGCAGGCGCAGCAGTTCGCCCAGGTAGAAGGGGTTGCCGCCGGTTCGTTCCAGGAGCTGGCCGACCAGGGAGGGGTCCTCGTGGAGGCGGCGTGCGCGGAGGTAGGCGGCGATGTCGGCGGCGTCGAAGGGGGTCAGGTCCAGGCGCTCGGTCGAGGGTTCCCTGGCGAGGGCGCCGAGCGTGTCGCGGAGCCGGTCCGGGTGGTCGCCGGGTTCGGGGCGGAGGGTGACCAGCAGCAGGACGGGGTGGCGGGCGAGTTCTCCGGCGAGGAACGCCAGCAGGTTCAGCGAGGAGACATCGGCCCAGTGCAGGTCGTCGATGACGGCGAGGAGCGGGGCGCCGGTGCCGGTGAGTTCGGCGCGGGCTCGGGCGTACAGGTCGAAGAGGGCGGTGTCGGGGTCGCCGTCCGGTCGCGGGGCGGTGAAGAGGGCGGGGCGCAGGATCTGGGTCCAGGGCCAGAAGGCGGGAGCCGTACCGTCGAGGCAGCGGCCCCAGGCGACGGTGAAGCCGCGCGCGGCGGCCTCGGCGGCGGCGGCCTGCGCGAGCCTGGTCTTGCCGATGCCCGCCTCGCCCGTGACCAGCAGCACGCCGCCGCGCCCGCGCCGCGCCTCGGCCAGCCGTTCCTCGGCGAGCCGCAGTTGCGCGTCCCGCGCGACCAGAGCCGTGGAAGGCGCCTGAGACGCCGGTGCGGACACGGCGGGCGGGGCGGAGGGGGGCGTGAGGGTGGGGTCCTGGGCGAAGACCGCGTCTTCCAGGCGGCGGAGGTCGGGGCCCGGTTCGATCCCCAGGTCGGTCGAGAGACGCTCGCGCGCCTTGCGCAGGGCTCCCAGCGCGTCGGCCTGCCGCCCCGACCGGTACAGCGCCAGGACCAGCAGCCCCCAGGACCGTTCCCGGTACGGATGCTCCTCGACCAGCGCCTCCAGGTCGGGGACGCAGGCCGCGCCCTCCCCCAGTTCCAGCCGCGCCGACAGCCGATCCTCCAGGGCGGTGGCCCGCAGTTCGCCCAGCCGCCCCAGCACCGGCTGCGCGAACCCGAGCCCGGCGAACTCCGCGAGCGGCTCCCCCCGCCACAGGTCCAGCGCCCGGTCCAGGACCGCGCGGGCGTCGGCCGCCGCGCCCCGGGCCAGCGCGGCCCGCCCGTCCTCGGCCCAGGAGGCGAACAGCGCCAGATCGACCTGGCCGGGGGCGACGTCGAGGACGTACCCGGGCTCACGGGTGAGGATGACGCGCGCGGGAGTGCGCGGCGGGCGCGCGGGTTCGAGCACCCGGCGCAGGTGGGAGACATAGGCCTGCAGGCCGAGCGTGGCCCTGGCTGGCGCCTCCCCGGCCCACAGCTCCTCGATGAGCCGGTCGAGCGGCACGACCCGGCCGGGTTCGAGGGCGAGCATGGCGAACACCGCCCGCTGCTTGCGGGTCCCGAGGTCGAGGCGCCGCCCCGCCGCGTCGTCGACCTCCAGCGGGCCGAACAGCCGAATCGTCAGGCCCGAGTCCATAAGCCCAGCGTAGGACCTCAAGCAGACCTCAAACCGACTCCAAGTGCCGCCCACCATGCTGAAACACATGAAGAACACGATCAAAGGACAGGTCCTCCTCCCCGGCGACGAGGGTTTCGAGGAGGCGACGCGGCCGTGGAACCTGGCGGTGCGCCAGCCGGTCCGCGCCGTGGTGGCGGCCGAGGACACCGACGACGTGGCGGCCGTCGTCCGCCACGCCCGCCTCCACGGGCTGACGGTCACCGCCCAGGCGAGCGGCCACGGCGCGAGCGGTGATGTGGACGGCGTGATCCTGCTGCGCACCGGCCGCCTCGGCGAGATCGAGATCCGCCCCGGCGAGCGGACCGCGCGGGTGGGCGCGGGCGTCCTGTGGGGCGAGCTGCAGGCGGCGGCGAGCGAGTACGGCCTGACGGGCGTGCCCGGCAGCTCCCCCGTGGTCCCGGTGGTCGGCTACACGCTGGGCGGCGGCCTGGGCTGGTTCAGCCGCAAGTACGGCTTCGCCGCCGACGCGGTGCGCTCCTTCGACGTGGTCGACGCCGACGGCGTACGGTCCACGGTGACCGCCGAGTCGGACGCCGAGCTGTTCTGGGCGCTGCGCGGCGGCGGCGGCGACTACGCGCTGGTCACCGCCATGGAGTTCGACCTGCACCCCATCCCCGCCCTGTACGGCGGCAGGCTCCTGTGGCCCGCCGAACGCGCCCCCGAGGTGCTCGCCGCCTTCCGGGAGATCACCGCGGACGCCCCCGACGAGTTGACCGTCTGGCTGGACCTGCTGCAGTTCCCCGGCGCCCCGGCGATGGTCGCGGTGGACTCCACCTTCCTGGGCGGCGGCGCGGAGGCGCGGGCGCTGCTGAGCCCGCTGGACGGCGTAGCCGGGCTGATCTCGGACAGCCGGGGCCCGCTGCCGCTCACCGAGCTCGGCTCGATCAACGCCGAGCCGACGGACCCCGGGCCGGCCCTGTCCAGGGGGGAGCTGCTGACGGGCCTCGACGACGTGGTCGCCAAGGCCCTGCTGGAGCGGCCGATCGCGCCGCTGCTCAGCGTTCAGCTCAGGCAGCTGGGCGGGGCGCTGGCCCGGCCCGGCGACGGGGGCGCCTCGGGGGTGGTGGAGGAGCCGTACCTGCTGCACCTGCTCGGGATTCCGGGGATGGGCGAGGTCGGGGAGCGGCAGGAGGAGATCACGCGGTCGCTGGTGCCGTACACGAGCGGGCGCAAGCCGTACACCTTCCTGACGCGGGGGGAGCGGGCGGCGGCGGCCTTCTCCGGGCGGGTGCTGGACAGGCTGCGGGAGGTCAAGCGGGACCGGGACCCGCGCGGTGTGTTCCGGGCCAACTATCCGGTGCTCGGCTGATGAACTCCTGGTACCAGCGGTAGGAGTCCTTGGGGGTGCGCCGCAGGGTGTCGAAGTCGACGTGGACGAGGCCGAAGCGCTGGGTGTAGCCCTCGATCCACTCGAAGTTGTCCAGGATGGACCAGACGAAGTAGCCGCGCACGTCCACGCCTTCGGCCATGGCCTGGGCGAGGGCGCGCAGGTGGCCGTCCAGGTAGTCGATCCTGCGGGTGTCGGCCACCTCGTCGGGGTAGGAGCAGCCGTTCTCGGTGATGTGGACGGGGGGCAGGCGGTCGCCGTACCGGTCGCGCAGCGTGGTGAGGATCTCGCGCAGGCCGTCGGGGACGACCGGCCAGCCGAAGCCGGTGCGCGGGTAGCCCTGGAGGTCGTGGATGCCGAACGGCAGGTCGGGGGGCAGGTCGAAGCCGGAGTAGGAGTCCAGCGCGGCGCCGGGGGCGCCGACCAGGGTGGGGCTGTAGTAGTTGACGCCGTACCAGTCGAGGGGGGCGGAGATGATCTCCAGGTCGCCGTCCGCGCCCTGCTCGAAGCCCTCGGGGTAGCGGCCGAGCAGGATGGGGTCGGCGAACAGCCAGTTCATCAGGGTGTCGTACAGCCCGGCGGACTGCCGGTCCTGGTCGGTGTCGCCCGCCGTCCACACGGGGCTGTGCGAGGCGGCGAGGCCGATGTTGTCCGCCCCGGCCGCCCGCAGCGCCTGTACGGCCAGGCCGTGCCCGAGGAGCTGGTGGTGGGCCACGGGTAGCGCGTCGAACAGCAGGTTCCGGCCGGGGGCGTGCTGGCCGAGGCCGTAGCCGAGCAGGGTCACCTCGGCGGGCTCGTTGATGGTGATCCACATCGGCACCCGGTCGGCCAGCCGTTCGGCCACGGCCGAGGCGTAGTCGGCCAGCTTGTAGGCGGTGTCCCGGTTGGTCCAGCCGCCCGCCTCCTCCAGCGGGAGCGGCGTGTCCCAGTGGTAGAGGGTGGGCGCGGGCGCGATCCCGGCCGCGCACAGCTCGTCCACCAGCCGGTCGTAGAAGTCCAGGTTCGCGGGGCCGGTGCCGGACGGCTGGACGCGCGGCCAGGAGATGGAGAAGCGGTAGGCGCCGACGCCCAGCTCCTTCATCAGCGCCACGTCCTCGCGGTAGCGGTCGACGTGGCCGGTGGCGACGGACGCGTCCGTGCCGTCCTTGATCCGCCCCGGCTGGGCGGCGAACGCGTCCCAGCCGGAGGGGCCGCGCCCGGCGGCGCCCTCGATCTGGAACGCGGAGGCGGCCACACCCCAGAGGAAATTAACGCGAGCATTGTTCATGTCTGGACCCTAGCCGCGAACAAATCCGGCTTTCTAGGCATCCAACAAGCTGAACTCCCCGAGCTTCCGGGAGCCATTCGAGGGGGCCATCGCTTGCTTGGACGAATCCTGGCCGCCGCCGTCCTCCTGGCCGCGGTACTGAGCTGCACGGGCTCCCACGCGGAGAGCAAGGGCCCGGCCCCCTGCGTGGCGTCCCAGTTCGCCACGGCCTCCTCGGCGGAGATCATGGCCGGGCGGGTGAGCTTCGTGGGGCTGCCCGCCGTACCGGTCGGCAAGGACGTGGACTGGCGGATGGACCCGCACCGCAACAGGTCGTGGGCGCTCACCTTCCACTCGCTGCGGTGGATGGGCAGGCTGGTCGTCGACTACGAGACCACCGGGCGCGAGGCGTATCTGGAGCGTGCCACCGAGATCGCCCGGGACTGGGTGCGGGACAACCCGCGCGGCGGGCGCGGCGTCAGCGAGTGGGCCTGGGCCGACCACCCCGTCGCGCTGCGCACGCCCGCGCTGGTCTGCCTCAGCAGGCACGTCGGCGACCGGTGGCTGGCCGACAGCCTGGCCGAGCACGCCGACTACCTCGCCGACCCGCGCCTGTACAAGAAGGGCCACAACCACGGCCTCGACCAGGACCTCGCGCTGGCCGCGGCGGGCTGCCGGCTGTCCAACACCCGCTGGCGGGACCTCGCCGCCCGCAGGATGGCCGAGTCGGCCGAACTGGCCATCGACCGGCAGGGCGTGCTGCAGGAGCAGGCGCCACGCTACGCGATCTACGTGCACGAGCGGCTCGGCCTGGCCTTCGACACCATGCGGACGTGCGGCTCGGCGGTGCCCGCGCGGCTGGCCGAACGGCGCGCCTCGCTGGCCGAGTACATCGCCCAGTCCACCCAGCCCGACGGGCGGCTCGCCCCGATCGGCGACAGCCCCGCCGACCTGCGCCCGCGCGGCTACCCGCACAGCGCGGACCGGGTGAAGGTCTTCGACGCCGGATACGTCTACGGCCGGACCGCGTGGGACGACCCCGGCTCCGCCTACTACTCGATCCGGTTCGGGCCCGGCCGGAAGATGCACGGGCACGAGGACCACCTGGGCGTCACCTACCACGCCGACCGGCGCGACATCCTGGTGGAGGCGGGCTTCCACTCCTACGAGAAGAGCGCCTACCCCAAGTGGACGGTGACCCCCGAGGCGCACAACGTGCCCGTGGTCGACGGCCGGGCCTTCCGCGAGGGTACGGCGACCCGCCTGACCCGCACCGCCATCGGCGTCAAGCGCCAGTTCTTCGACCTGGAGGACACCGCGTACGGCGTGAGCCGTACCAGGAAGGTGCTGGTCAACCACGGTGCCGACCTGATGGCGGTACGCGATGCGGTGAAGGACGGCGCGCGGCTGCGCACCCTGTGGCACTTCGCCCCCGGCCTGCGCGTCACCGCGAACCGGGGCGGCACGGTGGTGCTCGCGGACGGCGCCTGGCGGGTGACGCTCACGCAGTTCGCCCTGCCCTCCTGCCGTCCACTGGGCGGCCAGAGCGTACGGCGCGGCGAGATCTCCCCCGGCTACCTGAAGCGCGTCCCCTCGGCGACGGTCGTCTCCCGCCCGGCGCGCTCGGTGCTGACCGTGATCGTCCCCGGCACCGGCGACCCGCGCGCCGTCACCTGCGCCGACGGCGTCGTCACCGCGCGCACACCCGACGGCCCCGTCTCGTTCGCCGCCTGAGAACCCGGCGTCCTCGCCGGGCGTGCGATGATCGGCGGCGTGAACGCCGCCACCCCCCAGGGAGCCCGAGTTCCAGCCCAGGTCCTCCGCCCCCGCGGACAGGGCGCGAGCGTCGCGCCCATCGAGCTCTTCTTCGACCTCGTGTACGTCTTCGCGATCACGCAGCTCTCCCACCTGCTGCTGGAGCACCAGACCCCGGCCGGGGCCGCGCAGACGCTGCTGCTCACGCTGGCGATCTGGTGGGCGTGGATGTACACCGCGTGGACCACCAACTACTGCGACCCCGACCATCCGGTGCTGCGGCTGACGCTGACCGGCGTGATGCTCGCCGGGCTGGTCATGTCGGCGGCCGTCCCGCAGGCCTTCGGCGAGCGAGCCCTGTGGTTCGCGGGCGCCTATGTGGCCATCCAGGTCGGCCGGACGACGGTGGTCTGGCTGGCCACCCGCGGCCACCCGCTCAGCCACACCTTCCGGCTGGTGCTGGTCTGGCACACCCTGTCGGGCGCGCTGTGGATCGGCGGCGCGCTGGCCGGCGGCGGCGCGCAGATCGCGTTGTGGGTCGCGGCGCTGCTGGTGGAGTACGCCGCGCCGCTGCACGGCTACCGCACCCCGTTCCTCGGCAGGTCCACCACCACCGACTGGACCATCGACGGCGGCCACATGGCCGAGCGGTGCCAGCTCTTCGTGATCATCGCGCTGGGCGAGTCGGTCCTGGTGACCGGCCTGACGCTGGCGAACAACACGCACGTGACGGTGGCCACCCTCGCCGCCTTCGGGGTGGCCTTCCTGGGCAGCGTCGCGATGTGGTGGGTCTACTTCGACCGGACCGCCGAGGCGGCGGCCGAGGCCATCGCCGCCTCCGACGACCCGGGCCGGATCGGCCGCTCGGCCTACACCTACACGCACATCCCGATGGTGGCCGGCGTCATCGTCGCCGCCGTGGGCGACGAACTGGTGATCGCCCATCCGGGCGGGCAGGCGGCGCTCGGCACCACGCTGGCCGTGCTGGGCGGGCCCGCGCTGTTCCTGGCCGGGCACGCCATGTTCAAGCGGGCGGTGTTCGGCTACGTACCGGCCAACCGGGTCGTCGCGGTCGCGGTGCTGGCCGCCGCCGCGGTACTGGCGCTCGTCGTGCCGGTGCCGCCCCTCGCCCTCGGCGTGATCGCGACATTGGTCGTCGCAGGTGTCGCCGTCTGGGACACTGTGCTGGTCAGGCGCGTGTCCACCTGAGGGAATCCTTTTCCCTCGACAAAAACTTAGCGAACCCTAAGACCTCCTGCTTGTCCCTTATGGTGTGGCACGCAATGGTGGGGGCAGCACTACCCCGTCCTGGGGTGGCTGCTGGCTTATCCGGTGTCCCGGTACGACCGAGACTCGTTATGTACCCCTGCTGTGCCGCTATGTGAGGAGACCAGTGACACGTCCAGGCGCGATCGAGGCACGAGGCAGTGACTTCGCCCGGTTATCACGCAAGATCACTGAGGCAGGGCTTCTCGACCGCAGACCTGTCTACTACACGATCCGGCTGGGGCTGGTGGGCCTGGCCTACGTCGGTGGCTGGGCCGCCTTCGTCCTGATGGGCGACACCTGGTGGCAGATGCTCATCGCGGTCTTCCTGGCGATCGCGTTCTCGCAGGTCGCGCTGGCGGCCCACGACCTGGCACACCGTCAGGTCTTCCGCAACAGGAAGCCGAGTGAGATCACCGGCCGGCTGGCGGGCAACGTGATGATCGGCATGGGCTACGGCTGGTGGACGGACAAGCACACCCGGCACCACGCCAACCCCAACCACGAGGATCACGACCCCGACGTGTCCCCGGCCGCGCTGGTCTGGTCAGCCGACCAGGCGCTGCGCGCGAAGGGACTGCCGAAGTTCATCGGCCGGCGGCAGGCGTTCCTGTTCTTCCCGCTGCTGACGCTCGAAGGCTGGAACCTGCACGTGGGCAGCTTCCGCGCGCTCGGCAAGCCGTTCCTGAAGCGGCGCTGGCTGGAAGGCACGCTGCTGGTGGGGCACTTCGTGGCCTACTTCGCGGTGATCTTCGCGGTGTTGCCGGTGGGCAAGGCCGTGCTGTTCGTCCTGCTGCACCAGGCGGTCTTCGGCGTCTATCTCGGCTGTACGTTCGCGCCCAACCACAAGGGCATGCCCGTACTCACCGGGGAGGACAAGCTGGATTTCCTGCGCAAGCAGGTGCTCACCTCGCGCAACGTCCGGGGAGGCTGGCTGGTGACCACCACGCTGGGCGGGCTCAACTACCAGATCGAGCACCACCTGTTCCCGAACATGCCCACACCCAACCTGCGCAAGGCGCAGCCGATCGTCAAGGCGCACTGCGACGAACTCGGCATCGACTACCTGGAGTCGGGGATCATCAGCTCCTACGCGCAGGCGCTGCGGCACATGCACGAGATCGGGGCGCCGCTGCGGGCCAAGAGCCGATGACGGGAGGGGGAGGCGGCCACCGAAGGCTCCTCCCCGCTCCCGCCTCGTCAGCCTTCGGCCACGCGCCTGCGCAGCTCGTCTCTCCTGGCCTCCAGATCGGTGATCACACCGTCCTGCTCGTCCGCCAAGGCGAGCATGGCAGCCCGTTCCGCGGCGTCGGTCGCCCCCATGTCGCCGACCTGCCGTCGCAGGTCGGCCACCGCCGCCTTCAACCTGGCCAGATCCTCTTCGATCTGGCGAAGCTCGTCCTCAGTGCTCATTCATCCCACGTACCCGTTCACCGGGACCAGTAGGCTCAGATCATGCGCAAGGTGTCGGCGAGCACGCTGGTGACGCTTGCCGTGGTCGCCGTCGTCATTCTGGGCAGCGTCATCACCGGGCTCGCGCGCCCCGACAGGACCCCCAACCTATGGGACTTCGCGCTGCCGCTGCTCGCCGCCGTCGCGCTGCTGTTCCGGCAGCGCCACCCGGTGGCGGTCCTGCTCACCGTGACCGTCGTCGTGGGCGCCTACTACCCGTTCGCGCACCTGGACGGCCCGCTCATCGTCGCCCCCATCCTCGCGCTCTACACCGCGGCCGACCACGGCCACCTGGTCGCCGCCATCAGTACGGCCTGCGCCTCCCTGCTGGCCATGGGCCTGGGCGAGATCGGCACTGTCAGGCACATCGACAACAGCCTGTTCATCACCCTGGTCGGCTGGATGGCGGCGATGATCGCGGCGGGCGGCGTCACCCGCAACCGGCGCGCCTACCTGCACGAGGCCGAGCAACGGGTGCTGGAGGCCGAGCACACCAAGGAGGAGGAGGCCAAGCGCAGGGAGACCGAGGAACGGCTGCGCATCGCCAGGGAGCTGCACGACGTGCTCGGCCACAACATCTCGATGATCAACGTACAGGCCGGGGCCGCGCTGCACGGGATCAGGAAGCGGCCGGAGGACGCCGAGGCGGCGCTGAAGGCGATCAAGGAGACCAGCCGGGAGACGCTGCGCGAACTGCGTACCACGCTCGGCGTGCTCCGCCAGGTCGACGAGGACGCGCCCACCGCGCCGGCGGCCGGCCTCGCCCGCCTGGACGAGCTGGTGAGGACCAGCGGGCTGAGCGTGACGACCCGCGTCGAGGGCGAGCGGGCGGAGCTGCCGACCGAGGTGGACCTGGCCGCGGTGCGCATCATCCGGGAGGCGCTCACCAACGTCGCCCGCCACTCCGGCGCGGACGAGGCCACCCTGACCGTCGCCCACGCCCCCGGGAAGATCCTGATCGAGGTGGCGGACCGCGGCCCCGGCGCCGCCTACACCGAAGGCAACGGCTACGGTGTGCGCGGCATGCGCGAGCGCGCCACCGCCCTGGGCGGCACCCTCGAAGCCGGGCCACGACCGGAGGGCGGCTTCCGGGTCGCCGCCGAACTCCCCCTGAACGGAGCCCGATGATCCGCGTGCTGCTCGCCGACGACCAGACCCTGGTGCGGGCCGGCTTCCGCTCGATTCTCAGCGACGAGGACGACCTCGACGTGGTCGGCGAGGCGGCCAACGGCGTCGACGCAGTCGCCAAGGCCCGCGACCTGCGCCCCGACGTGGTGCTGATGGACATCCGGATGCCCGAGCTCGACGGCCTGGAGGCGACCCGCCGCATCGTCACCGACCCCCGCCTGGACACCGTCAGAGTGATCATCCTGACCACGTTCGACCTCGACGACTACGTGTACGGCGCGCTGAAGACGGGCGCGAGCGGCTTCCTGGTCAAGGACACCGAACCGGCCGAACTCATCCACGCGGTACGGGTCGTGGCGCGCGGCGACGCGCTCATCGCGCCGTCGATCACCCGGCGGCTGATCGCGGAGTTCGCCGGCCGGGTCAAGCGCCCCGCCCCTGGTCCCGAGCTCAACAGCCTGACCGACCGCGAGCGCGAGGTGCTGGGGCTGCTCGCGCAGGGCCTGTCGAACGACGAGATCGCCCGGACCCTGGTGCTCAGCCCCGCCACCGCCAAGACCCACGTCAGCCGCATCATGACCAAGCTGAGCGCCCGCGACCGGGCCCAGCTCGTGGTCCTGGCCTACGAGGCGGGCATGGTCACTCCGGGCTGGCTCAACTCCTAGGACAACCGGGGATGTACGCCGGGCCCGCCGCCGTCAACCTGGGAGGTACACCAGGAGCACGCCGGAGCATGACGCGGGGGCGGGAGCCGTACCCGGATGCTCGGGGGCATGAACGTCGTTGAGCTCGCCCGCCTGCAGTTCGCCCTGACCGCGGGAGCGCATTTCCTGTTCGTCGCGCTGACGCTGGGACTGGCCACGCTGGTGGCGGTGATCCAGACCAGGGCGACGCTGAGCCGCAGCCCGGAGCACCTGCGGATGACCAGGTTCTGGGGCCAGCTCTACATCATCAACTACGCCATGGGCATCGTGACCGGCCTGGTGATGGAGTTCCAGTTCGGGCTGTCGTGGAGCGGGCTGACGCACTTCGCGGGCAACGTGTTCGGTGCCTCGCTGGCGCTGGAGACGCTGGTGGCGTTCTTCGTCGAGGCCACCTTCCTCGGCCTGTGGATCTTCGGCTGGGACCGGCTGAACCGGTGGGCGCACCTGTCGCTCATCTGGGTCGTCACCCTGACGGCGTACGCCTCCGCGTTCTGGATCCTGATCTCCAACGGCTTCCTGCAGAACCCGGTCGGCTACGAACTGGCCGGGGACACGCTGCGGCTGGTCGACTTCGGGGCGATCGTCGGCAACCCGGCGGCGCTGGTCGCCTTCGGGCACGTGCTGGGCGGCGGGCTGGTCGTCGGCGGCTTCTTCATGGCCGGAGTGAGCGCCTACCACCTGCGCAGGCGCACCGCCGAGCAGGTGTTCTTCCGCAAGTCGCTGCGCGTCGGGGTCGGCGTCGCACTGCCGGCGACGCTGCTCACCGCCGCCTTCGGCGGCCTCGGCTTCGAGACGATGCAACCGGCCAAGCTGGCCGCCTGGTCCGGCGACGCCGCGGAGATCGCCCGGGTGCAGGCGGAGATGGCGGCCAGGTACGGCCCCGGCGACTACCTCCCGCCGGTCGGCTGGGTGAGCGGCAGCGGGATGACGATGATGACGCTGTTCGCGCTGATGCTGTTCTTCTCCGCCGCGAGCTTCCTGCTCATGCTGTTCAAGCCGCTGGTCCGGGGCTTCCGGCTCTGGCACTGGCTGCTCACCGCGATGATCCCGGTCCCGTTCGTGACCATGATCAGCGGCTGGATCTTCCGCGAGATGGGCCGCCAGCCCTGGGCGGTGTACGGCCTGCTGAAGACCTCCGACGCGCTCTCGCCGATCAGCGAGGGGCAGATGCTGACCTCGCTGATCGTGTTCTGCGCGGTGTTCGGCGTACTGATCGTCGTCAACTACTGGCTGCTGGCCAGGCAGGCCAGGCGCGGGCCGGACGAGGTGGCCCTCGGCGACCGGCTCGAACTCGTCCCCACCTTCTGAGGAGTCGTCGTGGAAATCTTCATCCTGGGCTTCTTCACGATCGGCTACCTGGTGCTGGCCGGGGCGGACATCGGGGTGGGCATGCTGCTGCCGTACCTGGGCCGGTCGGCCGACGAACGGCGCGAGGTGATCACCTCGATCGCGCCGTTCTTCCTCGGCAACGAGGTGTGGCTGGTGGCCGCCGCCGGGGTGCTGGCCGGGCTCTTCCCCGAACTGGAGGGCACCCTGCTCACGGGCAACTACCTGGCGGTCGTGGCGCTGCTGGCCGGCTGGGTGGTCAGGGACATGGGCCTGTGGCTGCGCGGGCGGGTGGACGGGCCGCACTGGCGGCTGTGCTGGGACGGCGCGATCGTCGCCGGGAGCTGGACGCTCGCGCTGAGCTGGGGCGCCATCCTGTCGGGCATCCTGGTCGAGCCGCTCACCGGCCTGGTCGCCGCGCTGGCCACGGTGGCGGTCGCCGCGCTGTTCGCCACGCACGGGCTGTCCTTCGCGGGCCTGCGGCTGCGCGGCGAGCTACGCGCGCGGGCCGTACGGCCGACCGGCGCGGCGGACGAGCGCGGCACCTACGCGCTGACCGCGGCGGCGCTGGCGGCGCTCGGCGTGCTGGCCGGGATCCGCCTGCCGCTGGCCGCCTCGGCCGCCGACGCCGGAACGCTCGCCCTGCTGGTGCCGGTGATCCTGGTGCTGATCCCGTTCCTGGTGCTCTCTCAGGCGTGGGTGTGGTGGACGTTCCGGCACCGGGTGAGCGGTCCCTCCTATTTGTGAGGCGCTACCGGGACTTGACCGAGGCGTCGTCCGGCGGGACCTCGCGGGCGCTGACCCGCAGCCAGCGGCAGCCGTGCGGGTCCAGCGGCACCAGGACGCGGCCCTTGTCGGAGACCTCCAGCGTGCCGTCGACCAGCAGGTCGGTGAGCACGCACGACTCCAGCCCGGCCAGCGTCAGCTCGACGTCCGCGGTCGTGTCGCACAGGTTGTGCACGGCCACGACCGTCGCCCCCTCGGCGTCGCAGCGGTGCGCGAGCACCGACGGGTGCCCGGAGTCGAGCACGGTGTTCTCCCCCCAGGCCAACTCGGGGCACTCGCGGTAGCGCTCGATGAGGAGCTGGAACCAGCGCAGCAGCGAGTCGGTGTCGCGCTTCTGGTCGGCCACGTTGACCCGCTCGGGCGCGTAGGCCCCGCCGGGCATGCCGCGTTCGGGAGTGCCGGAGCTGAATCCCCCCTCACGCGACCACTGCATCGGCACCCTGACCGCCATCCGGCCCTCGGCGTCGAGGTCCTCCCCCAGGCCGATCTCCTCGCCGTAGAACATGACCGGCGTACCCGGCAGTGAGAACATCAGGCTGTAGGCCATCTTGATCCGGCGCAGGTCGCCGCCGAGCATGGCGGGCAGCCGCCGGCGCAGGCCCCGGCCGTAGATCTGCATGCTCTGGTCGGGGCCGAACGCGTCGAAGACCTCCTGCCGCTCCTCGTCGGAGAGCTTGTCGAGGGTGAGCTCGTCGTGGTTGCGGAGGAAGGTCGCCCACTGGCAGTCCTTCGGCGGTTTCGGGCGCTCCCTGAGCGCGGCGGCGATGGGCTCGGCCTCGTCGCGGGCCAGCGAGAGCCAGAGCCGCTGCATGGCGAAGAAGTCGAAGCACATGGTGAGCTGGTCGCCGTTGCCGTCCCCGAAGTACCCCATCAGCTCGGGGTAGCTGAGGTTGACCTCGCCCAGCAGCACCGCGCCGCCCTTGCGGCGGCCCATGAAGGCGCGCAGGTCGGCCAGGAAGGCGTGCGGGTCGGGCAGCTTGTCGCCCACGTTCTCGATGAGGAACGGGACCGCGTCGACCCGGAACCCGGACAGCCCCAGCTCCATCCAGAAGCCCAGGATGCGGGCGATCTCGTCACGCACCTCCGGGTTGGCCACGTTCAGGTCGGGCTGGTGGCGGTAGAAGCTGTGCAGGTAGTACTGCCGCGTCTTCTTGTCGTACTGCCAGAGGGACTTCTCCTTGTCCGGGAAGACGACCGCCTCGGGGTGGTCCGGCTCGGGGGTGTCGCTCCACACGTACCAGTCCCGGTGGCGCGCGTCCCTGCTGGACTTGGCGTCCTTGAACCACGGGTGCCGGTCGGAGGTGTGGTTGACGACCAGGTCAGCGATCACCCGGATACCCCGGTCGGTGGCGGTGCGGATGAACTCCACGAAGTCGCCCAGCGTGCCGAGGCGGGGATCCACGCTGTAGAAGTCGGTGATGTCGTAGCCGTCGTCCCGGTTCGGCGTGGGGAAGAACGGCATCAGCCACAGACAGGTGATGCCCAGGCTGTGCAGGTAGTCGATCTGCTGCGTGAGCCCACGAAAGTCACCGACCCCGTCACCGTCACCGTCCTTGTACGTCTCGACGTCCAGGCAGTACACGACCGCGTTCTTCCACCACAGGTCGGAGGTCTGAGTCAGCCTCACCGCGACCACCCATTTGTTCTGACGCTACTCATGTAGCCCTCAATCCGTGTCGCTTGGGTTGGGAGCAGCGCTACCCCAAGTAGAGGCATCCGAACGGAAAAGGGACGGTAAAACTGGCCACGAGTCACACAGAAGGCGCCACTTCAAGATCCGTCCACAGCACCTCGATCGGGAACGGGTCGGTGACGTGGACCGCGACAGGTCCCATGTCGCGATGGGTAGTGCCGATGTGCATGTACGGCTTGGCCCCGCCGACCAGGGCGTAGCGTTCAATGACAAGGGCGCCGATCTTGTCGAAGCTGACGAGCCAGTAGTGCGGAATCCCCGCGTCGGCGTAGTCGCTCATCTTGTGCACCCGATCACGACGCTCGGACCAGGTGGACAGGACCTCGGCGACGATGAGAACGTGCTCGGCGGCCAACTGCTCGAACTCGGGCAGACAGCGATGCAGGACGGCATCAGGCTTGCGGGCCGTGGCCGGCACTTCCCACAACAGGACGTCGACTTCGGTGTTCGTCTCCAAGCACAAGGCGTTCCCCGTGCGGCGCATCTCGATGACGGCGGCCCGCTCCAGAGCCAGCGACAACCGGGTGCCAACCTTCTGGTGATCACGACCACGCTGCTCGCGGGGGACCACATAGCCGTCCAGTATCTCAAGATCACGGCGGATGTCCTCGTCGATGTCGAGGAACGTCTCCCAGGTGATGGGCATGTGCTGCGGCTCGGGCCACACAGTCATGGTCGCGAATTCCTCGGCTCGGCTAGCAGGGGCACTCACTGTGAATCATAGGGACCACCTGTGACCGCACAGCTTCCTTTGGGGCCTCTGTCGCGCTGCGCTTCGCGGCAGAGGCCCCGCCGCCCCCGCGCCCGGAACAGAGGCGGCCCGTGACTCAGGCGGCGAGTTCGGCCAAGGCGGACTCGCCGGGCGCTGGGTCACGACTCATCCAGCTTGGTGAGCCCGTGGATACTGGCGTCGATATTCCTGTGCGACACGGATCTTCAGAGCGGAGAGGCTCTCGTCGCACAGGACCTGGCTGAGACCGCGCCGGATCAGGGCCTCGGAAAGGTCGTCGCTGCGGACGGCTATCCAGCCACCCACACAGCTCGGGTAGAAGCGCCAGCCGGGCACCTCGTCCGGTTGTTGCTCGCCCGGACTGACCATGAGGGTCTACCCATCGCCGGCCTTCGCGTACGCGAGTCCGTACGCGCGCATCAGGCGACCTCGGTCTCGGCGGCGGCGCCCAGCAGGCTCAGCACGAACTCGACTATGTGGTCAGGTCTGTCCGAAGGAGCAACACACTCCTTGTCGACGACGGTGGCATTGCCGACGCCCGGATGCTTGTACGACACGATCCACATGGCCGCTCGCCCAATGGAGATCGAGGCGACCGGCCGCCCGTGCGGAGTGAGGACCACCAGCTCGGGTGGCAGGTGCTGGGGGGTGGCGGGCTTTCCGCCGTACAGCTTGAGGGCGATGCGTTGAAATCTGAAGGAGTGCTTCGCGCCTTCCTCGGCCAGGAGATCGCGCATCGTGGCGAGTGCGGCGTGATGCGCGTTGATCTCTTTGTCGGTGAGAGGTTTGTTTAGCCGACTACTTCCCCTGATGTCGGTATATGCCATTTCGACCCACCAGTCATGATGTGTGCCATGACGAGCCCTTGTCATATTGCCAGCCCGTGCAAACCAGACTGCCCTCTCCGGAGCCCTCATGGGTGCCTACCTCGCGAAACTTGCGCGACAGAATATGACGCTCATGATGCATTGAATGCAATAGCCGTGTCGTTGTATGGTCACGGCAGGTGACCGAGGGGCCATGCATGCACAACGAGCCTGATCAGATATCCCCAAGAGCGCAGTTCGCAGCGGACCTGCAACAGTTCCGCAAAGACCGAGGGCTATCCCAAGTCGCCCTGAGCGGACATATGAAAGTCCATCAAAGCCTGGTCAGTCACGTCGAAAGGGGCGTGCGCCCGCCAACGCGCGATTTCGCGGAGGCAGCAGACCGCGCGTTCGGGCTGGAAGGACACTTTGCCCACCTATACGCACGCGTCGTCCAATCTCCCGCCCTCGGCTGGTTCGCGCGGTGGGTGGAAGAGGTGGAGCCGCGAGCGACAATGCTCTGGACATGGGACCCGCTGCTGGTCCCCGGCCTACTACAGACCGACTCCTATGCCCGCGCGATCTTCAGCACAAGCGTCATTCCTGTGGATCAGGCCGAGGAGCGCGTCGTTGCCCGTATGCAGCGTCGCCATATTCTCGATCGGGCTGACCCACCCCTGGTGTGGGCGCTGATAGACGAGGGTGTGCTGCACCGGCCTATCGGAGGTGTTGAAGTGCTCGCGGGCCAGCTCCGCTATCTGCTGGAGCTGGCGAAGCACCCGCGTCTCATGGTTCAGATTGTGCCGGTCGCGGCCGGCTGTGCATCCGGCATGGTCAGCTCGTTTGCCTTAGCGCGACTGCCCAGTGGCGCTGAGGCAGTGACAATCGACTCTCTCCTCATCGGCCAAGTCACGGCGGACCCGCAATCCGTTGGGGTGCTGCGGGCCCGATATGAGACCATCAGGGCGAGTGCCCACTCCAAGGATGAATCCCGCCGGGTGATAGAGAATGCGGTGAGCAAGTATGAATCAGGCTGTGTGGCGTAAGGCCAGCGCGAGTGCGGACACGGGCCAGTGTGTGGAAGTGTCCACCAACATTCCCGGAAAGGTGCTGGTCAGGGACAGCAAGAACCCGAACGGGCCAGTCCTCACCTTCACCCCCGGCGAATGGACGGCGTTCCTGGACGGCGCCGGCAAGGGCGAGTTCGACATCTGATCGCCATGAGGCCCCTCGCTTTGGGCAGGGGCTCTCACTAGCCGCAATATCAGATGCGTTGGAGAGAACACGATGAGGGAACCGAAGCCGGAATGGCGTAAGGCTACTGTGAGCGCGGCCGAAGGTCAGTGCGTGGAAGTGTCCACCAACATTCCCGGAAAGGTGCTGGTCAGGGACAGCAAGAACCCGAACGGGCCGGTCCTCACCTTCGCCCCCGGCGAATGGACGGCGTTCCTGGACGGCGCTGGCAAGGGCGAGTTCGACATCTGATCGCCACGAAGCCTCGCGCTTATGGGCTTCCCCATTGCCCAGCTATTGGAGGGTCACCGTCCTGCGGCAGAACGCTCCTGACCAGCGGGCTCTCCGGCATGCTCCAGGAAGGTGCGGACCTCCTCGGCCTCTGGAACGCCGAGCTCTCCGTACAGGCCGAGAGCCAATCGTCCATGGTCACAAGCCTGCTTTGAGTGCCCGAGGGCGTGGTGGGCGCGCGCCAGTCCGTCGTGGGCGCGCGCCTGCTCAGGCCGGTTGCGGGTCAGGTTGGCGAGCGCGAGTGCGGCCGTGTGCTCTTCGACCGCGCGAGCCGGGTCGCCCGCCGCCTCGGCCAGCCCGTTGAGTGCGGCCGCCTCGTCGGTGGGGTTGCCGAGCTTGCGGTAGAGAGCCGCGGCCTGGTCGTGGCGGGTGCGGGCCTGGGCGAGCTCGCCTTGGTGCCGGAGGACGACGCCGAGGTGGTTGAGGATCACCGCCTCTCCGGCCGGGTTGCCGACCTTGCGGTGCAGCGCCAGCGCCAGGTCCAGATGGCGCCGGGCCTCCTCCGGACGGCCGGCCCGGTCGAGGACGAGGGCGAGGATGCCGAGCACGTGGGCCTCGCCCCAGGTGTCGGCGCCGATCCGGGTGAGGTCGAGTGCCTGCTTGAGGTACTGCTCCGCCTGCGTGTCCTGCCGCTGGCGCAGGGCCACGTTCCCCAGGGTGAGCAGTGCCCGGGCCCGTTCGTAGGGCTCCTCGCACGCGTCGAGGGCCCGGTGGGCGTGCTCCTCCGCGCGCTCGTATTCGCCGAGCCGCCAGTAGGTCCACGCCAGGTCGCTGAGCGCCTGCACCTCGAAGTCGCGGTGGGCGTGGCCGAGCTTGCGTGCGCGCTGGAGTGCCAGGGTCTGCAGCGTGAGCGCGTCGTCGTGGTGGGCCTGCCGGTCGAGGTAGGGGCGCAGCGCCAGGGCCAGCATGCCCACGCAGATCTCGGGTCCGTGGACGGCGGTCGCGATGATGTTGCCGCGTTCGGCGTCCAGCCAGGTGATCGCCTGTTCGGCGTCGCGGATGGGCGGGATCGGGGTGGCCGGCTGCGGGATGCCTTCGCGGTGGCTGAGGCTGTCGGGGAAGAGCCGGTCCACGGCGGCGCGGGAGCGGTGCAGGTAGTAGGTGAGCAGTTGCAGGACCGGGACGGCGCCGTCGTCCTCGGCGATCGAGCGCGCGTGCTCGCGGAGCAGGTCGTGGAAGGTGTAGCGGCCCGGTTCGAGCTGCAGCAGCATGTGAGCGTCCAGGAGGCCTTCGAGGAGTTCTTCGGCCTCCTCTTCGGTGATCCCGGCCAGTGCGGCCGCGCCGTACGGGTCGATGTCGCGGCCGGGCGCCAGCCCGAGCAGGCGGAACATCCGCTGCTCGGCTTCGTGGAGTTGCTCGTAGGAGAGGGCGAAGGCCGCCGACACCCCGTCCAGGAGTCGGCGGTGGTCCCGCAGCCGGCCCGCCAGGTAGGACACGGTCCAGCGCGGGCGGTGCTGGAGGCGGGCGGCCGAGATCCGGATGGCGAGCGGGAGGTGCCCGCACAGCCGCAGCACCTCGCGTACGGCGTCCGGCTCGTGGCGGGCGCGTTCGCCCACGATCCGCTCGAACAGCTCGGCGGCGTCCTGTTCGCCCAGCACGTCGACCGACAGCGCCTGGGCGCCGTCCAGGTCGACGAGCCGCCGCCTGCTGGTGATCAGGACGAGGGTGTCGGAGTGCCCCGGCAGCAGGGGGCGCACGTGCTCGGCGTCGAAGGCGTTGTCCAGTACGGCGAGCACGCGGCGATCGGCCAGCTCGGCGCGCCAGAGGGCGCTCCGCTCGGCCACTGTGACCGGGATGCGGTCGGCGGGCACCCCGACCTGGCGGAGCAGGGCCTCCAGCGCGGCGGCGGCGTCGATCGGCTCCCGGCCCGCGGTGTGGGCCTGCAGATCGATGAAGAGCCGGCCGTCCGGATAGCGGGCGGCCAGCCGGTGGGCCACATGGACGGCGAGCGTGGTCTTGCCGATCCCGGCCATGCCGTCGATCGTGACGACCGCCGACCCGTGGTGCTCGCCCACGAGCCGCTCCAGCTCGGCGGTCCGTCCGGAGAAATCGGGAATGTCGTAGGGCAGGAAGGTGGAGCGGCGGGGCGGGGCCGCTGGTGTCGCGTCCGTCAGGCGCAGGGCCGGGTCATCCGCCAGGACCGCCCGCTCCAGCTCGGTGAAGGCGTGCCCCGGGTCGAGGCCCTGTTCGTCGGCGAGAGCCGTACGGTAGGAGCGCGCCGCGGATAGGGCGTCGGCCTGCCGGCCCGCGCGGTGCAGGGCCAGGACGAGGTGGCCGTTGAGCTTCTCGCGGAGTGGGTGGGCGGTCGTCTGGGCGGCGAGCTCGTCGAGCAGATCGCCGTGCCGCCCGGCGGCGAGTTCGCCCTCCACCAGGCGCTCGTAGGCCGACAGCCGCCGGTCGTTCCAGAGCTCCCGGACGCCGGTGACGTAATGCGCGTGCACATCCTCCAGCGCCTCGCCGCTCCACAGATCCAGGGCTTCGCTCAGCTCACCGGCGGCTACCAGCTCGGTGAACTCCTGCGCGTCGACCTGCCCGGGCTCCGGCTGCGCGACATACCCGCCGGCCCGCGTCTCCAGGAGCCGTACGGCTCCCGCACCACGCAGCACCTTGCGGATCGCGGTGATCGAGGCATGGATCTGCGATCGGGCGGTGTCGGGCTGGTCGTAGCCCCACATCGCGTCGATCAGCCGGTCGATGCTGATCACCCGGCCGGCATTGAGCAGGAGGTAGGCCAGCACAGCCCGGTGACGCGGGGCGACGCCTGTCAGCGGCTCGCCGTCGACGATCATCTGGACGGGGCCGAGAAGAGTGAAGCGCAGCATCGTCCCCATCACCATCGCATCGTGTGTGCATAGCGAATGTATCAATCCGGACAGCCACTCTGATCTCACACGAACCGAGACAAAGGAAACACCATGGAAGCCCGGATGAAGAACCCCGCCACGCTCATCCCCGCCGCGATCCAGCCGATCCAGGAGCTGATGAAGGCCGCTCAGTCGCAGGGTCTCCCCCAGGAGCTGATGGAGATGATCCACCTGCGGGTCAGCCAGATCAACGGCTGCAGCTTCTGCGTCGACGCCGGCCTGAAGAACCTGCGCAAGCTCGGCGCGAGCGACGAGCGCATCGGCCTGGTCGCCGCCTGGCGCGAGGCTCCGTACTACACCGACGCCGAGCGGGCCGCGCTGGAGCTGGCGGAGGCCTCGACCCGGCTGGCCGACCGTACCGATGCCGTCTCCGACGAGGTCTGGAACAACGCCGCCGACCACTTCGACGAGCAGCAGCTCGCCTCGATCCTGCTGATGACCGCCGTCACCAACCTCTTCAACCGCCTGAACGCCCCGGTCCGGCAGATCGCCGGCAGCTGGTAAGCCCGAACGCACAGGAGACACCGACATGTCCGTCGTCCGCTCGCACCGCTACTCCGTCGCCGACGCCGACCTGGAGGAGTTCCTGGCCCGCCGGAACTCGCTGATCGCGACCGTCCGGGAGGGGCATCCCGGGCTCACCCACGCCGTGCTGATCCAGCTCGAAGACGGCACCTACACCGACACCTGGCACTGGGAGACCGCCGAGCAGATGGGCGCCGCGCTCGCCGCCTTCCCCACCTTCCCGGAGGCGCCACTGACCATGGCCCTCACCAAGGACGGCACCGCCTTGGACGGCCAGGTCGTCGACGAGCGCTGAGACCCCGGTGATCTCGCCGACGGAGAGGAGGCCGGGCTGACGGCCTACTTCACCACCTCCGTGAACGCTTCGACGAAGGGCCGCTGCTCCTGCCCCACATGGTGCAGGTAGATCTCGTCGAAGCCCTGCTCGGCGTAGCCGTTCAGCCAGGCGGCGTGCTGGTGGACGTCGGCGGAGACGTGGACGACCTCGGCCACCCGCGCGGGTGAGACGTCGGCCGAGACCGCGTCGAACAGTTCGGCGGTGTCCAGATCCCAGCAGACCGGAGGCGCGAAGACGTTCGAGCGCCACTGCTCGTGCGCGATCCGCCGCGCCTCCTGCTCGGTGGGCGCCCAGCTCAGGTGGACCTGCAGGCGCAGCGGCCCGCGCCCGCCCGCCTCCCGGTAGGCCCGGCCCACCGCCGCGGCCTGCGGCCCGCTGACGGTGATCAGCCCGTCCGCCCACTCGGCGCACCAGCGCGCCGTCTCCTCGCTGACGGCCGCGCCCACCAGGGCGGGCGGCTGTTCGGGCAGCGTCCACAGCCGGGCCCGATCCACATTGACCAGCCCGTCGTGCGAGACCTCCTCGCCCGCCAGCAGGGCCCTGATCACTCCCACGCACTCGCGCAGCCGGGCGGCGCGCACGGACTTGCGCGGCCAGGGCTCGCCGGTGATGTGCTCGTTGGAGGCCTCGCCGGTGCCGAGGGCGGCCCAGAACCGGCCCGGGTACATGGCGGCCAGCGTGCCGACGGCCTGCGCGATGATCGCCGGGTGGTAGCGCTGGCCGGGGGCGTTGACCACGCCGAAGGGCAGCGAGGTGCGTTCGAGCGCGGCGCCGAGCCAGGACCAGGCGAAGGCCGACTGGCCCTGCCTGGCGCTCCACGGCGAGAAGTGGTCGGAGCACATGGCCGCGGCGAAGCCCGCGCTCTCGGCCATGGTGACGGCGTCGAGCAGGGCGCTCGGGTGGACCTGCTCGTGTGAGGCGTGAATCCCGTAGACGGTCATGCCCCCCGGCTACCCGAAGCGGGATACGGTGAACGCGACGACCCTGGGAGGAGACATGCGCATCAGGCTGCCCGCCGCGCTGCTCCTTCTGCTGTCCTCGATCTTCCTGGTCGGCGGCGCGTCGTCGACCGCCTCACTCACCGCGTCGGTGCGCGCGGTGGCCGGCGCCGGCCAGCACTCCGAGTCCCGGCAGGTGCTGCCGATCCCGCGCCTGCCCAGGGCGCACGCCGACGTGGGGCCGCACAGTGCCTTCGGCGGCGCCGCCGTACTGCCCTCGGGGGTTCGGCAGCGTCCGCTCGCGTTCCTGGCCCGTGCGGGCGCGGGCCAGCACGACGTGCCGCTGGCCGCGGGTCGCGCGGCGGCTCCGGCGCGCGCGCCGCCCTCCTCCACAGCCTTCTGACACCCCTTCTTCCCTGAAAGCCTGTGGAGGCTTCCATGTCACGTGCGCCCGTGTGGCGTGCGGTGGCGGCGCTGGCCGTCATCGCGACCTCGTTGTACCTCGTCTTCACCATGACGCCGCGCCTCGGCCTCGACCTGCGCGGCGGCACCCAGCTCGTCTTCGAGACCATGGACTCGCCCACCGTCAAGGCGGACTCCGCCGCCGCCGACCGGACCCTGGAGGTGCTGCACCGGCGCGCCGACGCGCTCGGCGTCGTCGACCCGACCCTGGTCCGCTCGGGCGAGAAGCGGATCATCGTGGAGCTGCCCGGCGTGCTCGACTCGCGCAAGGCCGCGGAGGTCATCGGCAAGACCGCGCAGCTCAGTTTCCACGCGGTGACCGGCCAGGCCCAGCCGGGCGACAAGAAGGCCCTGCCCGACGAGGGCGGCCAGCCGCTGCTGATCGGCCCCGCGGTGATCAGCGGCGACGGCGTCACCGACGCGTCCGCGCGCACCGACCCGCAGCAGGGACCCGGCTGGTTCGTCACCGTGGACTTCCGCGAGGCGGGGCCGTGGCAGAAGTTGACCGGCGCGGCGGCGTGCCAGCCGGTCGGCGACCCTCAGCGCAGGGTCGCGATCGTCCTCGACAACAAGATCATTTCCTCCCCGCAGGTGAACGAGACCGTGCCCTGCACCGGGGGCATGCCCGGCGGCTCCACCTCGATCACCGGCTCGTTCACCGTCGAGGAGGCCCAGGACCTGGCCGCCCTGATCAAGGGCGGCTCGCTGCCGGTGCCGCTGCAGATGGTCGAGCAGCGCACCGTCGGCCCCACGCTCGGCGCCGAGGCCATCGAGGCCAGCGCCATGGCGGGCATCGTCGGCGTGCTGCTCACCGCGCTGTTCATCATCGTGATCTACCGGCTGGTCGGCGTACTCGCCGCCATCGCGCTGGCCATCTACGGCGCGATCTCCTACGGCGCGCTCGTCGCCCTCGGCGCGACGCTCACCCTGCCCGGCCTGGCCGGATTCGTGCTGGCGATCGGCATGGCCGTCGACGCCAACGTGCTGGTCTTCGAAAGGGCCAGGGAGGAGTACGCCAAGGCGCCGGGCCGCGGCCTGAGGCGCGCCCTCGACCTGGGCTTCAAGAACGCCTGGAGCGCGATCGCCGACTCCAACATCACCACCCTGCTGGCCGCCGGACTGCTGTTCTGGCTGGCGTCCGGACCGGTCAAGGGCTTCGGCGTGACGCTGTCCATCGGTGTGATCGCCTCGCTGATCTCGGCGATGCTCATCACCAGGGTGCTCACCCAGTCGACCATCGCCAAGATGTCGCCCAGGCTCTCCGGCCTGGGCTCGGTCGGCCGCCTGCGGACCTGGCTGACCAGGCGCGACCCGCAGGTGATGCGGCGCGGGCGGCTGTGGCTGGCCGTGGCGGGCGGGGTGCTCGTGGTGGCGGTCGCCGGGCTGGCCGCGCGCGGCCTGAACTTCGGCGTGGAGTTCACCGGCGGGCGGCTGGTCGAGTACACCGCCGCCCAGCCGATGAGCGCCGACGTCGCCCGCGAGGCGGTCTCCCGGGCGGGCTTCCCGTCTGCGGTCGTACAGACCTCGGGCGACGCGATCTCGGTGCGCACCGGGCAGATCAGCGGGGACGACGCCGCCCGCATCGAGCAGGCTCTCGGCGACGTCACCAAGGTCCGTGACGAGCTCATCGGCCCCAGCCTGGGCGAGGAACTGCGGCGCAACGCGCTGATCGCGCTCGGTCTGGCGCTGGCCGCGCAGCTCGGCTACCTGGCCTTCCGGTTCAGGTGGACGTTCGGGCTGGCGGCGGTGCTGGCGCTGTTCGTGGACGCGGCGATCGTCCTCGGCGTCTTCGCCTGGCTCGGCAAGCCCATCGACGGCGTGTTCCTGGCGGCGATGCTCACCATCGTCGGCTACTCGGTCAACGACAAGGTGGTGGTCTTCGACCGGGTCAGGGAGCTGTGGACGGCGCGACCGAAGGCGCCGTTCGCGGGCGTCGTCAACAGCGCGATCCTGCAGACCGTCCCGCGGACCGTCAACACCGGTCTGGGCGCGCTGTTCATCCTGGCCGCGCTGGCGTTCTTCGGCGGCGACTCGCTGCGGGACTTCGCGATCGCCCTGCTGCTCGGCATCGTGGTCGGCACGCTGTCGTCGTCGTTCGTGGCGGGGCCGCTGGCCATCGAGTTCGAGCGCCGCAGCAAGCAGCCGCCGCCGCAGCCGAAGCAGCCCAAGGCCGCCCGCCCGCCCAGCGGCGCGGTGCTGTAGGGAGCGGAGGGTGGCATGGGCGTCCCGGCGCCCATGCCACCGGTGGCCACTGACCCAGAAAAGGCTCCGGAATCCGACACATCGGACTAAGGTCTCGCCCATGACCAACGACTACGCGGTGACCTTCAAGCTGGTCGACGCCAACAACGACGGCCTCATCTCGGCCGGGGAGCTCATGCGGCTGATGGAGGTGCTGGGCCAGCCCATCACCCTGGAGGCCGCCGAGGCAGGCGTGCGGCGGCTCGACGCCGACGGCGACGGCCTCATCTCGCTGGAGGAGTTCGGCGGCTTCCTCAAGCCCTGAGCGACCTTCTCCATCTTCTGCCGGACACGCCACAATGGCCGCAGGAGGGAACATGACCATCGACGGTGACGCGCGGCAGCTCCGGGACCTCGTCCGCACCTTCAGGCCCGGCGTCGCGCGCGTCTCCGACGAGGTGATCCAGGAGATCCGGACCCGCGTCCCCGAGTACTCGCGCCCCTCCGACGAGGTGTACGTCAAGGCGGTGCGGACGGCGGTCGAGGAGGCCATCGGCCGCTTCCTCGACCGCGTCGAGACCCCGGACGCGCCGTGGGACCCCGAGCCGTTCCGGGCGATCGGCCGGGGCGAGGCGGTGGAGGGCCGCGACCTCGAACCCCTGCAGGCCGCCATGCGGCTGGGCGCCAGGGTCGGCTGGCGGCGGCTCACCGAGCTAGCCGAGCCGCTCGGCCTGACCCCGCGGCTCCTCTACGACCTCGGCGAGGCCATCTTCGTCTTCCTCGACCAGCTCGCCGACGCCGCCGCCGAGGGCTTCCACGAGGCCAGGGCGCACGCCGCGGGCGAGCTCGAACGCCGCCGCCACCGGCTGCTCGACCTGCTGCTCGGCGGCGCGGCCGAGCCCGAGGCGGTCGCGGAGCTGGCCAAGGCGGCGAGCTGGCGGCTGCCGAAGACCGTCGCGGGCGTGGCCCTGGACACCCGCGCGCCCGACGACCCCACCCGCGGCCCCACCCTCTCACCCGATGTCCTGTACGGCCTCAGCCGCCCCAGCCCGTGCCTGCTCGTACCCGATCCCAGCGGCCCCGGGCAGGAGCGGCTGCTGGACTCGGGGCTGCGCGGATGGCGGGCGGCGATCGGGCCCGCCGTACCCCTGGCGGCGGCGGCGACCTCGTTGCGGTGGGCCGCCGAGGCGCTGGCGCTGTCCCGGCGCGGCATCCTGCCCTCCCGCCCCGGCCCGCTGCGCTGCGCCGACCACATGGCGACGCTGATCGTGTTCAAGGACGAGGCCCTGGTCACCGCCCTGTCCCAGGTACGGCTGGCGCCCCTCGCCCACCTGCGCCCCGGCCAGCAGGACCGCCTCGCCGAAACCCTCCTGGCCTGGCTCCGGCACGGCCGCGGCGCCGCAGAGGTCGCCGCCCGGCTACACGTGCACCCACAGACGGTCCGCTACCGCCTACGCCAGCTCGAAGAGCTGTACGGCGAGCAGCTCACCGACCCGGACATCCGCTTCGAGCTGGAGATCGTCCTGCGCGCCCGCCAGGCGACCGCGCCGGAGCACGGCGGCGGGCGGCCCGCGGATCCCCCTCATCGGCCAGGATGAGCCACCCGCGGGCCGGCTTCACCCGGCCTGCTAGGCGGTCGTGAGGTAGACCTGCCCGAAGACCTCGGCGAGCTTCTGCAGATCGGTGGCCGTGTCGACCTCGGGGGTGGCGGGGTCGTAGACGGTGGCGAGCCTGGGCTTCACCGAGTCGAGCCGGTCGAGCTGCTGCCAGGTGGCGTTGGTGGCGAGCTTCTCGCCGAGGACCCGGTTGACCGTGCCGTTCGGGTCCTGCCAGCGGGTCCACAGGGTGACGGTCTCGGCGGCGTCGTTCTGCAGCGGCGTGGCCACCCGCTCGGTGAGCGTCTTGCGCGCCTGCACGGCGGTGAGCTGGGAGGAGCCGGGGGCGGTGAGCACGGCGTCCTCGGCGGCGATCTGCGCGTAGGCGTCCCACGCCTTGGCCCTGACCTGGATCCACTGGTTGCGCTGCGCCTCGGTGGCGTCGATCTTCCAGGTGGCGTACTCGGTGGCCAGCAGGCCGGCGTCGAGCGCGAGCTGGTCGATCTGGCCCTTGGTCAGGAAGGCGCCGATCCGCTCGGGGTCGAGCAGCGGGTACTTCTTGGTCATCTCGACCTTGCACGCGTCGTTGACGCCGCAGCCGAACAGCGGCACCAGGGTGTGCGCGGCCAGCTTCTTGCCGGGCGCGGCGATCCGCAGCGCGGCCGAGGTCTCGGCGACGAACTTGTCGATCTCCTCGGCGGTGGTGAAGGTCTGGTCGTACCCGAGCTGCGTGGCGAACCTGATGCCGGCGACGCCGGGCTGCGCGGCCAGCGCGCCGACGGCCTTGACGGCTTCGGCGAGCTTGCCCGCCTTCCAGTCGTCGGTCAGGTCGGTGTCGATCCAGACCCGCAGGCCCGACTCGGCGGCCTTGCTCAGGGCCTGTCCCTGGGGAGTCTGCGCGGCTCCTTTGATGTCCTCGGCCGACGCCTTGAGCGCTTCGGGCTTGACCGCGCACTCCGTGCCGGGGTCGCACTCGGGGGTGCCGCCGTCGTCGACGTACCCGTCGGGCTCGGGGTCGCCGTCGCCGTGCATGGCGCCGTCGCCCTCCAGGTCGCCGGGGCAGGAGTTGCCCGCCGCGTTGCAGTCGACCACCTCCCGGTCCAGGGGGGTGGTCTCCTTCATGTTCTCGCCGTCGTTGGCCCCCCAGAAGAGCGCGATGTCGCGCGCCTCCTCCTCGGTGGCCATCCAGTGGCACACCACATAGGCCGGGGTGTCCGCGCTCAGCAGTTCGGTACAGCTCTTCGGGTCGTCCTCGGACCAGGCCGGTACCCCGATTCCCAGGAGGGAGAGCGTGGCGCCGATGACGAAGATGTTCCGCAGTCGCATGAGGCCTACTTCGCGGGAGGATCAAGGGGGCAAGTAGCACACTATCGGGACGATCAGCCCCCTTCAATGAGATCGTCACACTCGCTCTCGACGCCCAGCAACTTCCCCTGTCGGAGCCCCGCGGAAGAAGGCGTTGGCCGGCGGGCCGAACATCAGCACCATGGCGCCGAGGACGGCGGCGAGGTGCACCAGCCTGCTTCCGGCGGCGACCAGCGTCATCGTGCTCGCCTCCGCCAGGAACCGGCCGGGCGAGTTCCCGGCGAGCAGCCACTGGACGGGCTCGATCACCAGGGAGATCGTGCCGAACACGCCGAGCCCGACGGCGAGGACCGCCCTGGCCCAGTTCTGCCGGCGGCACAGGAGCAGCGCGAGGAAGACGGCGGCGGCGTAGATCACGACCCGGACGCCCAAGCCGACGGCGGTCCCGGCGTCGAAGGCGGGGAGCTGGGTGACGGCGAGGATCGTCTCGAACGCGCCCATCGCCACGGCGGTGATCCACAAGGTGGTCGCGGCGCGGACGCCCGCGGGGATCTCGGTCTCGGCCTGCATGTCGTGCTCCTCAAGGCTCAGGGTTCTGTTCCTTGAGAATCGCTCGCCGAGCCGTCCGGATCATGCCAGCGCTCCCCCGAATAGGGGGTAGGGAGGGCACTACGACAGACCGCTGGTTCTCAGGCCCTTGGCGGACGCCCGCCGGTGCAGGCCGAAGCGGGGTTCCGGCGCGAAGTCGCCGTCGAGGACTCCGGCGACGTACTCCGCCAGCGCGGGCCCGTGCTTGAAACCGTGGCCCGAGTCGCCGCCCAGCAGCCACACGCCCGGCCCCGCCTCGGCGATCACCCATTCGGCGTCCGGCGTGAGGGCGTACTGGCACACCTGGCGGAACAGCACGGGCGCGTCGGCCAGCGCGGGGAAGCGGCGGCCCAGGTACTCCCGCGCCCACGCCTCGCTGATCGCGTCGACCTCGCGGGTGCCCGACTCCGGATCGTACGGCCCGCCCTCGACGTCCGAGGTGGCCTTCAGGCCGACCCCGTCGACGTCGCCGTGGCCGTACCTGGAGGAGCTGTGGTCCACCCACGCGGGCACCCCGGGCGTCGTCCACCCGGCGGGGGCGGCGAAGTGCAGGGTGTCCTGCTTGGTCACGCTGACCGGCACCTCGAAGAGGGCGGGCAGCCAGGCGCCGCAGGCCCACACCACGCGGTCGGCGCGCAGCACCTCCTCCCCCACCCTGACGGCCGTGCCCTCGGCGGGGGCGGCGACTCCCCTGACGAGCTCGACTCCGGCCGCCAGGGCCAGGCGGGCGGTGACCTGGGTGGCGCGCCTGGCCCTGATCACGCCCGCGTTCGGCTCCCAGAGCAGGAAGGACAGGTCGTCGCCGCGGAAGCCGGGGAAGAACCTGGCGCCCTCGTCCGGCCCGAGCACCTCGTACGGGATGCCCAGACCGCCGAGAACCTGGGCGCTGGCGTGTTCCCAGCCTTCGGGCTCCTTGGCGAACCACAGCATCCCGGCTTCGAGGTAGAGGTCCTCGCCCGCGCGTTCACCCAGCCTGCGCCAGCCGTCCCTGGCCCGCCAGGCCAGTTTGGCGTACCAGTCGTCGGCGCCGTGGCTGCAGCGCAGCAGCCGGGTCTCGCCCGCGCTGGCCTGCCGTACATGGCCGGGGACGTGCTGTTCGACCAGCCGTACCCGCCAGCCCGTCTCGGCCAGGCGCAACGCCAGCGACGATCCCCAGATGCCCGCCCCCACCACGATGACCGATTTCATACCCCCACCGTGCCACAGGGTCATACGACGATCAGTGTGACGATCACCCCGCCGCAGTTGCCGGCCAGGCAGACGCGCACCGGCACCTCCGAGAGGCCCGCCCGCACGGGGACGCCGCCCACGTGGCCGTCGGGGCCGATGGTGACGTTCTTCGGCAGGGCGCTGGTGTCGCGGACGGTGAAGGCGGGCGGCACCTCGGGGCCGCCGACGACGGTGATCTGGCTGTCGAACGGGACGCCGACCCTGCCGGGGAAGGTGAGGGTGCCCGGCTGCCACGGGATGTTCCGGTGCACGACGAGGGCGACGCGCTCGCGGACGCACCCGCTGTCCTGGCAGAGCTTGACCAGCTTGGTGTAGGTGCCGGGCCGCTTGGGCGCGCCGTGCATGGCGCCGCTGGCGTCGAGCGTGACGCCGGGCGCGATGACGGTCTCCGTGATCTCGACGCCTTGCTCCACCGGCATCAACCGCACGTCCACGTCGATGCCCTCGGTGACGTGGAAGGTGTTCTCGACCAGCATGCGCGGCGCCCGGTCCACGGTGGCGACGTCGACCAAGGGGGTGTCGCGGACCATGGGAGTGCCGGCCGACGGGAGCATGGGGATCAGCGCGCCCAGCGCCGGTACGGCGAGCAAGGCCAGCCACATCCGCCGCATTCGTTCCCCCCGCAGGTCGACTGGTGGGTTTCCTACCCTTTCACCGCAATCTGTCACCGCGTTCTCACGGATAGATAATCGACAGCATGATGGCCGCAGAATCCGCCCAGACGCTGGAGCGCGGGCTCCACCTGCTCCGCCTGCTCGCCGACGGGCACGGTGGTCGTACCCCGACCGAGCTGGCCGCGCAGCTCTCACTCAGCCGCCCGGTCGTCTACCGGCTGCTGACGACCCTGCAGAACGAGGGGTTCGTCCGCCGCGACCGCGCCGGGCGGGCCCATCTCGGGTTCGGCCTGCTGGTGCTGGCGCAGGCGGTGCAGCCGCTGCTCAGGGCGGCGGCACTGCCCACGCTGCGGCGGCTGGCCGAGCAGGTGGGCGCCACCGCGCACCTGACCGTGGCCGAGGGTGACGACGGCCTGGCCGTCGCGGTGGTCGAGCCCTCGTGGACGAACATGCACGTCGCCTACCGGGAGGGGTCGCGTCATCCGCTGGAGCGCGGCGCGGCGGGCCTGGCGATCCTCGGGCTGCGCGACGGGCGCGCCGACTACCTGGTGACCGAGGGGCAGCTCCAGGAGGGGGCGCGCGGGATCGCCGCGCCGGTGCCCGGGTTGCCGTGGCTGGAGGCGTCGGTGGGGGTGGTGACGTTCGGGCCGCTGGAGGAGTCGGCGGGCGCGCGGGTGGTCGAGGCCGCGGCCGAGCTGGCGGTGGCCTTCCAGTCCTGAACGGTTGACAACCTCCGGGCTTTGAACGACCGTAGTACCAAATAGAGGACATGAGTGTCCGTTAAGCGGACAACATCGGAGGGAAGATGCCGTACTACCGCGTCGTGGGCGAGGTGCCCCGCAAGCGTCACGTGCAGTTCCGGCGACCCGACGGCGGCCTCTACGCCGAGGAGCTCATGGGCGAGGAGGGCTTCTCCTCCGACTCCTCCCTCCTGTACCACCGCCACCTGCCGACCGCGATCGTCAAGGCCGAGGCGGTCGCCCCGGCGGCCGAATCCCGACTGGAGCCCAACCTGCCGCTGTCGCCCCGGCACTTCCGCACCCAAGACCTGCCCCCGAGCGGCGACCTGGTGACCGGCAGGCAGTTGCTGGCGGGCAACGGCGACGTCCGCATGTCGTACACCTCGACCGACCGGCCCAGCGAGCTGTACCGCAACTCGATGGGCGACGAGTGCGTCTACATCCAGCGCGGCCGGGCCAGGTTCGAGTCGACCTACGGCGTGATCGAGGCCGGCGAGGGCGACTATGTGGTGATCCCGACCGGCACCATCCACCGCTGGGTGCCGGACGGCCGGGTCAACGCCCTGACGATCGAGGCGTCGGGCCACATCAGGCCGCCCAAGCGCTACCTGTCGAAGTACGGCCAGTTCCTGGAGCACGCCCCCTACTGCGAGCGGGACCTGCGCACCCCGCAGGAGCCGTTCACCGCCGAGGGCTCGGACGTGCCCGTGCTGGTCCGCACGCGCGGCGGCCTGACCAGGCTCACCTTCCGCCACCACCCCTTCGACGTGGTCGGCTGGGACGGCTACCTCTACCCGTACGCCTTCAACATCAACGACTTCGAGCCGATCGTGAAGCGCACCCACGCGCCGCCGCCGGTGCACCAGACGTTCGAAGGCCCCGGGTTCGTGATCTGCTCGTTCTGCCCGCGCCCGCTCGACTTCCACCCCGAAGCGGTGCCGATCCCCTACAACCACCACAACGTCGACTCCGACGAGTTCATGTTCTACGTCGGCGGCGACTACACCGCGCGCCGGGGCTCGGGCATCGACGTCGGCTCGATCTCGCTGCACCCCGCCGGATTCACCCACGGCCCGCAGCCCGGCTCCGTCGAGGCCGTCATCGACGCCGTCGCCCGCGGCGTCACCACGACCAGCGAGATGGCCGTCATGGTGGACACCTTCCGCCCGCTCGACCTCGGCCAGAGCGCGCTGGCCTGCGAGGACTCCGACTACGCCTGGACCTGGGCCCGATGAGCACACTGTTCGCCGCCCTCATCGACGACGCCGGGCTGTTCCCGCCGACGGCGCTGCACATGACCGAGGCGCTGGAGCGCCACGAACGCGACGAGGAACTGGACAACCCTGTCCTGACCCACCGCTTCCTCTGCCCCACCAGCCGTCTCGACACGCTGCGGCGGCAGAGCTTCATGCCGCGCAGGATCGGCCTCATCGTGGACAACGACGAGATCCCGCCGTTCGGCGACCTGCCCGTCGACCTGGTGGAGGTCCGCGGCCCCCGCCCGCCCGACGGGCTGCCCGCCCACGTGCGCGTGTTCCTCGAGGTCCTGCCGACCAGGCACCCGACCGACCTGCCGCCGAACGTCGGGCTCAAGGTGCGCTGTGGCGGGACCGAGGCCGCCGCCTTCCCGCACTCCCACGACCTGGCCGCCTTCATCAAGCACTGCGTGGCCGACGACGTGCCGTTCAAGGCCACGGCGGGCCTGCACCACGCCGTACGCCACTTCGACCCCTCGCTCGCGGTGGACCGGCACGGCTTCCTCAACCTGCTCCTCGCCGTCTGCGAGGCTGTGGAGGGCCGCGACCCCATCCCCGTGCTGAACTCCACGGACGTGGGCGGCCTGGTACAACTGGCGCGCTCCGTGCCCGACGACACCGCGCGGCAGGCCAGGCGGCTGTTCGTGAGCTACGGATCGTGCAGCACCGGCACACCCCTGGAAGACCTGCGGGTCCTCGGACTGATCGAAGAGGTGAAGGCATGAGCTGGGGACTCGACAACCTGCCCTACGGGGTCTTCTCCCGCGGCGGCGAGCCCCCCAGAGTGGGCGTCAGGTACGGCGAGCACATCCTCGACCTGACCGCCTCCCTGCACGACGAGGTGTTCGCCACCGGCTCGCTGAACCCGTTCATGGCGCGCGGCAGCACGGCCTGGCGGGAGACCAGGGCGCTGATCCAGACCAAGCTCCGCGACGACCGGTCCGTCACCCAGGAGCACCTGATCCCCCTCGACCAGGTCCGGCTGCACCTGCCCTTCGAGGTGGCCGACTACGTCGACTTCTACTGCTCGCTGGAGCACGCCTCCAACCTGGGCCGGATGTTCAGGCCCGACGAGGAGCCGCTGAAGCCCAACTGGCGGCACCTGCCGGTCGGCTACCACGGCAGAGCGGGCACGGTGGTGGTCTCCGGCACCCCGGTGACCAGGCCGCACGGCCAGCGCGGCGCGGGCGTGTTCGGGCCCTCGGCCAAGCTGGACATCGAGGCCGAGCTGGGCTTCGTGATCGGCACGCCGACCGCGCTCGGCGAGCGGGCGGGGTCCTTCGAGGACCATGTGTTCGGCGTGACGCTGGTCAACGACTGGAGCGCGCGCGACATCCAGGCGTGGGAGTACGTCCCGCTCGGGCCGTTCCTCGGCAAGTCGTTCGCCACGTCGGTCTCGCCGTGGGTCACCCCGCTGGCTGCGCTGCCCCGGGTGCCCGGCCGGGAGCAGGACCCCGAGCCGCTCGACTACCTGCGGCGGTCGGCCGACTGGGGGCTCGACATCGAGTTCGAGGTCACGCTCAACGGTGATGTGGTCTCGCGTCCGCCGTACTCGGGCATGTACTGGACGCCCGACCAGATGCTGGCGCACCTGACCGTCAACGGCGCGTCGCTGCGTACCGGCGACCTGTTCGCCAGCGGCACCGTGTCCGGCGCCCAGCCCGGCCAGCGCGGATCCCTCATCGAGCTCACCTGGAACGGCACAGAACCGATCAAGCTTTCCAGCGGCGAGACCCGGACGTTCCTGGAGAACGGCGACACCGTGACCATCAGCGCGCGGGCCGGGGACATCTCTCTGGGGGAAGTGACCGGAACCGTCCAATAGATCACTCGACGTGCTCGTGTCATCACTCCTCGCTAGGCTTGGATCTTCTGATTCGGCCTGGAGAGCAGGAGTGAGATGCGGCGCGTCGCGGCAGGTCCCCTCGTCGCCCTTCTGCTGGTGCCGGGCTGCAGCTCGGTGAAGGCGACGGCGCCCGTGGCCCCGCCGCCGGTGATCACCGTCTCACCCGCCTTCGACTCCGTGCGCGCCAGGACCGAGGACGGCCTGGTGGTCAAGGCGGGCGGCGGCACACTCACCCGGGTCGTGGCCACCGGCCGGGGCACCACGGTCGAGGGCCGCCTCGACCCGACCGGCACGACCTGGCGCTCCACCTGGACCCTCGTCCCCGGCACGGAGTACACGGTGACCGCGACCGCCCGCCGCCCGGGCGCCCCCGAGGCGATGGCGGTGGGCCGCTTCCGCACTCGCGCCGCCACCCAGACCGTCGGCATCGCCTCGATCTCGCCGCTGCCCGGCGAGGTCGTCGGCGTCGGCGCCCCGATCATCGTCACCTTCGACGGCGCCGTGAGCGACAAGGCCGCCGTCGAGCGGACGCTGGAGGTGCGCGCGGCCAAGCCGGTCGAGGGCGCGTGGCGCTGGATGAGCGACAGCCAGGTGGTCTACCGCACCAGGCGCTACTGGCCGTCCCGGCAGACCGTGACCCTCACCGCGCACCTGGCCGGCGTGCGCGCCGCCACCGGCGTGTACGGCGCCGCCGACCACAGGCTGACCTTCGCCATCGGCCGCAGGCAGACCAGCACCATCGACACCGCCACCAAGCAGATGCTGGTCCGCCGGGACGGCCGCGTCGTGCAGCGGATGGCCATCAGCGCGGGCATGGCCACCACCCGGGAGTACACCACCACCAGCGGCGTGCACCTGACCATGGAGAAGGGCAACCCGGTGCGCATGGTCTCGCCCGGACGACGCAAGGGCGAGCCCGGCTTCTACGACCTGCTGATCGACCACGCCGTGCGCATCTCCAACAGCGGCGAGTACGTCCACGCCAAGGACAACCTCTGGGCGCAGGGCCGGGCCAACGTCAGCCACGGCTGCGTCAACGCCCGGCCCGACCAGGCCGCCTGGTTCTACGCCAGCTCGCTGCGTGGCGACCCGGTCACCATCACCGGCACCGCCCGGACCCTCGCATGGGACAACGGGTGGGGCTTCTGGCAACTGCCGTGGGCGAAGTGGGTGACGGGAAGCGCGCTCCGATCGGGCGAACAAACCCTGCCATAGCGCTGCCGGGGGGAATACCTTAGAGGGGGGAACCTCTTACACCAGTAGGCCCGTTTCCCTTACAGGAGGGCCGGAGCATGGATGAATGGGTCATCTGGATCGTCCTCGCGGTCGTGCTGGGCGTGGCCGAGATCTTCACGCTGACCACCGCCCTCGGCCTTCTCGGTTCCGCCGCCCTGCTCACCGCGGTCGGCGCGGCCCTGGGGCTCCCGATACCTCTGCAGTTCATTCTCTTCACCCTGTCCTCGGCCGCCGGCCTGCTGGTCGTCCGGCCGATCGCCATGAGACACATCCGCCAGCCCCAACTCCAGCGTTTCGGCGTCGAAGCACTCGTCGGCAAGCCCGCCTACGTGATCAGTGAGGTCACCGGCCGGGAGGGAAGGGTGCGCATCGGCGGGGAGGAATGGTCCGCGAGGGCCTACGACGAGACACTGGTGATCCCCACGGGGGCGACCGTCGACGTGATCGAGATCGAGGGCGCCACCGCTCTCGTCTATCCCCGGGAGTGATCATATGGGACTGCTCATCGCAGGACTGCTCGTGGCCTTGTTCGCGGTGTTCACCGTGCTGCGGGCCGTGCGCATCGTGCCGCAGGCCAGGGCGCGCAACGTGGAACGGCTCGGCCGCTACAGCCGTACGCTGAAGCCGGGCCTGAACTTCGTCATCCCCTACGTCGACCGCGTCTACCCGATGATCGACCTGCGTGAGCAGGTCGTGACGTTCCGGCCGCAGCCGGTCATCACCGAGGACAACCTGGTCGTCGAGATCGACACGGTCCTGTACTTCCAGGTCACCGACCCCCGCGCGGCGGCCTACGAGATCGCCAACTACATCCAGGCGATAGAGCAGCTCACCGTCACCACGATGCGCAACGTCATCGGCTCCATGGACCTGGAGAAGACGCTCACCTCCCGTGACACCATCAACAGCCAGTTGCGCGGGGTGCTGGACGAGGCCACCGGCAAGTGGGGCATCCGGGTCAACCGCGTCGAGGTCAAGGCGATCGACCCGCCGAAGACCATCAAGGACGCGATGGAGAAGCAGATGCGCGCCGAGCGGGACAAGCGCGCCGCCATCCTGAACGCCGAGGGCCAGCGGCAGTCGCAGATCCTCATGGCCGAGGGCGACAAGCAGAGCGCCATCCTGCGCGCCGAGGGCCAGCGCACCGCCGCCGTGCTGAAGGCCGAGGGCGAGTCGCGGGCGATCGACCAGGTCTTCCAGGCGGTGCACCGCAACGACCCCGACCCGAAGCTGCTGGCCTACCAGTACCTCCAGGTGCTGCCGCAGCTCGCGCAGGGCGGCAACACGATGTGGGTGATCCCGAGCGAGGTGACCTCGGCGCTGCAGGGCGTGTCCAAGGCGTTCACCGAGGCGCTGCCGAAGGTGGAGGCGGCCCGCGCGGACACCTCCGCCTCGACGGCCGCCGAGGAGGAGATCGCCCGCGCGGCCGAGGCCGCCGCCGAAGCGGTGGCCGACGCGAGGGAGGCCGAGAAGCCCGGCGCCCCCCGCGAGCTCACCTCCTCGGCTCCCGAGCCTGAGCCCTTCCCGAACCTGGAGCGGAACCCCCAGGAAGCGGAGCGCTAGCGGACCGGCCGGTCGAAGTAGGCGACCAGCTCCGGGTCCAGCGGCGGCACGTCGTACGGCACGCCGCCCTCCCGCAGTGACCGGGTGGCCAGGTAGCCCGCCGCGACGCTCATCCGCGCGGCGACCGGCGAGGTGTCGGTGGTCCCGCCCTCGCGGACGAATCTGACGAACTCGGCGATGATCTGCGGGTCGGCGCCGCCGTGGCCGCCGGGGGCCTCGGGCACCCGGTAGGCGATGTCGCAGTCCTCGCGGTAGCCGGAGGGGCCGGTGTTCCAGACCTTCACCGTGTCGCCGGGCAGGTCGCCGAAGTTCTCCAGCCTGCCCTCGGTGCCGATCACCGTGTAGTTGCGCCAGTAGTCGGGGGTGAAGTGGCACTGCTGGTAGGCGGCCACCACGCCGTTGTCCAGGCGCATGTTCATCACCGAGACGTCCTCGACATCGACGATGTGGTGGAGGTTCCCGCGCTCGGCGGGCGGCCACTCGTAGTCGGTCAGCCAGCCCTCGGGCCTCGGGGTGCCGGGGGCGCGGCGGGGCAGGTCGCCGTAGACCATCAGGTCGCCGAAGGCGTTGACCCGCTCGGTGTACCCGCCGGCCAGCCAGTGGATGACGTCGAGGTCGTGCGCGGCCTTCTGCAGCAGCAGGCCCGTGGTGCGGGTGCGGTCGGCGTGCCAGTCCTTGAAGTAGTAGTCGCCGCCGTAGGAGACGAAGTGGCGGACCCAGACGGTCTTCGGCTCGCCGATCACGCCTTTGCCGATGATGTCGCGCATCAGCCGGACCGCGCCCATGTGCCGCATGTTGTGGCCTACGAACAGCCTGGTGCCGGTCTCGTACGCGGCGCGCAGGATGTTGTCGCAGCCCTCCACGGTGATGTGCATCGGCTTTTCCAGGTAGACCGGTTTGCCCGCCTGGAGGCAGTCGATCGCCAACCGCTCGTGGGTGTCGTCGGGGGTCATCAGCAGGATCGCGTCGACGTCGGCGCGGCGGAGCAGTTCGCGGTGGTCCTCGGTGGCGGGCGGGTGGCCGAAGGCCGCGGCGGCGGCCCTGAGGACGGCCGGGTCGGAGTCGCAGATCGCGGCGACGACCGAGCCCCGGCCCGGCCGGTGCGCGGCCGAGGCGAGAGGGGTGCGCAGGCCGAGGCCGACGACTCCGATGCGCAGGTCTTCCACAGGCTTCCTTTCGACGTGGAGCACAGAGGGCATGGTGCCACCGCCTGGGGCGTGAAGCGGAGCTGTGGGGGGAGTTAAGAAACCTTCGATGGACACCTCGCGAGGGGGCCGGGCACAGTGCGTTACGTTCTGTACCAGGGGGAGAGTGAGCATGAAAGCGCTGGTCAAAGAGAGAGCGGAGCCGGGGCTCTGGCTCGTCGACGTGCCCGAGCCGACGATGGGGCCGGGCGAGGTGCTGATCAGGGTGCTTCGCACCGGAATCTGCGGCACCGACCTGCATATCCGGAAATATGACGACTGGGCGAGGAACACGCTGAAGCTCCCGCTGGTCGTCGGGCACGAGTTCTCCGGCGAGGTGGTCGAGGTCGCCCCAGGCGTCGAGGACATCGCCGTCGGCGACCTGGTCAGCGGCGAGGGCCACCTGGTCTGCGGCAAGTGCCGCAACTGCAAGGCGGGCCGCCGCCACCTGTGCCGCAACACCGTCGGGCTCGGCGTCAACCGCGACGGCGCGTTCGCCGAGTACGTCACGCTGCCCGCCACCAACGTCTGGGTGCACCGGACCCCGGTCGCCCCCGACATCGCGGCGATCTTCGATCCGTTCGGCAACGCCGTGCACACCGCCCTGTCCTTCCCGCTGGTCGGCGAGGACGTGCTGATCACCGGCGCGGGGCCGATCGGGCTCATGGCCGCCGCCGTCGCCACCCACGTCGGCGCGCGCAACGTGATGATCACCGACGTCAGCCCCGAACGGCTCGACCTGGCGGGCAAGCTCGGCGTCACCCTCGCGCTGAACGTCGCCCAGACGCCGATCTCCGAAGGCGTCCGCCGGTTGGACATGCGCGAGGGCTTCGACGTCGGCCTGGAGATGTCCGGGCACCCGCAGGCGCTGCGCGACATGATCGCGAACATGACGCACGGCGGGAAGATCGCCATGCTCGGCCTGCCCGCCGAGGAGTTCGCCGTCGACTGGGCCACCGTCGTCACCTCGATGATCACCATCAAGGGGATCTACGGCAGGGAGATGTTCGAGACCTGGTACAACATGTCGGTCCTGCTGGAGAAGGGGCTCGACCTGTCGCCGGTGATCACCGACCGCTTCTCCTACCGCGACTTCGACGAAGCCTTCGACACCGCCGCGAGCGGGCGGACGGGCAAGATCATTCTGGATTGGACGTCGTGATGGAAGCCCTTGCCGTACCCGAATGGAGCGCATGATGTTCGGAAACGTCCGTGACGAGCTGCGGGTCACGCTCGACGAGATCGCCGAGGCCGGGCTGCTGAAGCCCGAGCGGGTCATCACCACCCCGCAGAACGCCACCGTCGGCGTCGGCGGCGCCGAGGTGCTGAACTTCTGCGCCAACAACTACCTGGGCCTGGCCGACGAGCCGTCCGTGGTCGAGGCCGCCAAGAAGGCGCTCGACCGCTGGGGCTTCGGCATGGCGTCGGTGCGCTTCATCTGCGGCACCCAGGAGGTGCACAAGGAACTGGAGCGGCGGCTGTCGGACTTCCTCGGCATGGAGGACACCGTCCTGTACAGCTCGTGCTTCGACGCCAACGGCGGGGTGTTCGAGACGCTGCTCGACGCCCAGGACGCGGTGATCTCCGACGCGCTGAACCACGCCAGCATCATCGACGGCATCCGCCTGTCCAAGGCCCGCCGCCTGCGCTACGCCAACCGCGACATGGGCGAGCTGGAGGCCAGGCTGAAGGAGGCGGGCGACGCCAGGCGGCGCCTGATCGTGACCGACGGCGTCTTCTCCATGGACGGGTACGTCGCGCCGCTGGCCGACATCTGCGATCTGGCCGACCGGTACGACGCGATGGTCATGGTCGACGACTCGCACGCCGTCGGCTTCGTCGGAGCGGGCGGTCGCGGCACCCCCGAACTGCACGGGGTCACCGATCGGGTCGACATCATCACCGGCACCCTCGGCAAGGCCCTCGGCGGCGCCAGCGGCGGGTACGTCTCGGCCCGCAAGGAGATCTGCGAACTGCTGCGCCAGCGCTCGCGCCCCTACCTGTTCTCCAACTCTCTCGCCCCGGTGATCGCCTCGGCCTCGCTGCGCATCCTCGACCTGCTGGAGAGCTCCAGCGAGGCCCGCGAGCGGCTGCGCGCCAACACCGCGCGGTTCCGGTCGAAGATGACCGAGGCTGGCTTCGACATCCTGCCCGGCGACCACCCGATCGTGCCCGTGATGATCGGCGACGCGGCCGAGGCGGGCGCGATGGCCGACCGCCTGCTCCAGCGCGGCGTCTACGTGATCGGCTTCTCCTACCCCGTGGTGCCGCACGGCCAGGCCAGGATCCGGGTCCAGCTCTCGGCGGCGCACAGCACCGAGGACGTCGACCGCGCGGTGGACGCCTTCGTCCAGTCCCGCACCTGAGGTCCGGTAGGGCGAAATCGTCCTGGACAATGGCAGCGTGATAGACACGCGCCGCCTGCGGACGTTGCGCGCGGTGGCCGACCACGGCACGGTCACCGCAGCCGCCGCGGCGCTGCACCTCACCCCCTCCGCCGTCTCCCAGCAGCTCGGGGCGCTGGAACACGAGGTCGGCCAGCGCCTGTTCACCCGCGACGGCCGAGGGGTACGGCTGACCGCGGTCGGCAAGATCATGCTCAAGCACGCCAACGAGGTCCTCGCCCAGCTCGAACGCGCCGAGGCGGAGGTGGCCGCCTACTCCACCGGCGCGGCCGGAGAGGTGGTCGTCGCCTCGTTCGCCACCGCCATCGGGGTGGTGCTAGCCCCCGCGATCGCCGCCCTGCGGGTCCGGCTGCCCGAACTCACCATCCGGGTTCTCGACGCCGAGGGCGACCACAGCCTGACCATGCTCCTCGACCACACCGCCGACCTGGCGATCGCGGTCGAGTACCGCGGCGCGCCCGACGCCGCCGACCAGCGCCTGTTCCGTCTGGCCCTGTACGCCGAGCCCTTTGACCTGGTCCTCCCCCGCGACCACCCGCTGGCCACCGCCCCGCCACTCGCTCTGGACGCTTTGGCGGGTGAGACGTGGATCGGCCCCTATCCGGGCAATCCCGTGCACGACGTGATCGCGTTCGCGTGCGAGCAGCAGGGGTTCACGCCGTCGTTCGCGCACTCCTCCGACGACTTCCGCGCGGTCGTCGCCCTGGTCGGCGCCGGGGCTGGCGTGGCGCTGGTGCCCCGCCTGGCGATGCGTGACCTGGACCGCTCCGGGGTGGCCGTCCGCCAGGCCCCGGGCCCCGAACGCCGCGTCTTCGCCGCCCTCCGTCGCGGCACCGAGGAGCACCCGCTGCTCCGCCCGGTCGTGGACGAACTCCGCAGAACCGCCCACGCCCTCGGCTGATCACACGAAGCCCACACGCTCAGGCCCGGGTCGCCTGGGCGATCGCCTTCTCGAAGCGGTCGTATCTGGCCAGTTCCTCCTCCACCGGCTCCAGCACCTGCTCGCGCCCCACCTGGGCGATGCTCGCCCGCAGCGCCCTGCCCGCCTTGCGGGCCCTGCGGCGTCCGCCGAGCCCGGCGGCGAGCCTGGACAGCAGGGCGATCACCACCCCGGCCAGCGCGCCCCCCAGGAGCAGCAGGGTCGGCCACGGCATCTCGGCGCCGCCCACTCCCGCGGTGGGTGTCGGTGGCTCGGGCAGGCGCAGGTAGTCCATGACGAACAGCCCGCCCAGCCACAGCGCCCCGGCCACCATGACGGCGAACAGCGCCCACTGCACCAGCCCGACGGCCTTCCACCATCTCGGCGCCCTGGTCGCGCCCAGCGAGGTGGTGGCCACGGCCTTGTCGAGGGTGTCGGGCAGCTCACCGGTCCGCGATCGGGCCGCGTGCCGTACCGCTGCCGCCCAGGGGCCCGGCAGGCCGCGTGCGGCCGCGTCGGCGACGTCCCTGACCGCGCTCTCGGCCTGCGACCTCTCCACGGCGGAAGCCCCCGGCACCGAGGTCCGCCCCACGATCTCCCGGCCGTCCCCGCCCCCGCCCAGCCGCAAGCGCCGCAACGGGTCGGGCCGGAACCGCCGCAGCCAGCGTGTGACCGGCCACCCGGTGGCCACCACGGCCCGATGCCGATGCGCCTTCCCCACCGCCTCCACCACCAGCGGCACCCCCGCCGCCTCGGCCAACGCCTTGTTCAACGGCTTCGCGAGCTCGCCGACGTTCGCCCCATGCCCGACATCGCGGCTGACCTGGCGGCTCGCCTCCCGGCTGACCTCGCGGCTCGCCCTGGAGCCGTCCCCACCACCCGTCGCCCGGCCGGCTCCCCCACCCACCGCGGCGAGGTCCGCAGCCGCCGTGCCCACGTCGGCCGCCAGCCGTTCCGCCCAGGACCTCCGCTTGGCCACCCGCTCGGCCAGCAGTGACCGTAGTTCCTCGACCCCGGCCCCGGTCCGCGCCGACAGCCCCACCACGGGCACCCCGCCCAGCCCGTCCTCGGCGAGCAGCCGCCGCACGTCGTCCAGGCATCGCCGGACGGCGGCGGTCGGCAGCCGGTCGATCTGGTTGAGCACCACCACCATCACCTCGCCGTGCCTGGCCAGCGGGCGCAGGTAGCGCTCGTGCACGGCCGCGTCGGCGTACTTCTGCGGATCCAGCACCCACACCAGCAGGTCCACCAGCTCGACCAGCCGGTCCACCTCCAGCCGGTGCGTCAGCTCGATCGAGTCGTGGTCGGGCAGGTCGAGCAGCACCAGCCCGGGCAGCTCCCCGGCGGCCTCGTGCCGGGTGGGCACCTCCAGCCAGTCGAGCAGGGCTCCCGCCCCTTCGCCGTCCCACAGCGCCGCCTGCGCGGTGGAGGTGGTCGGCCTGGTGACGCCGACCACGGCCAGGTCCGTCAGGGCGAGCGCGTTGAACAGGGACGACTTCCCGCTCCCGGTGGCTCCGGCGAGCGCGGCCACGGTGTGGTCGACGGACAGGCCGCGCCGTACCCCGGCTCGGTCGGCGACCGCGTGGGCGGCGGAGACGGCCGCGTCGGGGAGCCGCCCCTCGGCGAGTGAGGCCGCCTCCAGCAGGGCGGCCAGCCGGTCGTCGAGAGAGGGGCCCTTCACGCGTCCTCCGGAAGCTCGTGCGCGCGCACCAGGAGGACCGCGTCGCGCAGGGCGGGCGCCGTCTCCTGCGGCACCTCGACCGCGTCCAGCAGCGCGGTGAACCGCGCCGCCTCCTCCTCCAGCACCTCCTGGACCCGCGCCCGCAGGTCCTCGCGCGCCCGGGTGGTCAGGGTGCGGACCGCCTGGTCGCCGAAGACGGCCTCCAGCAGCTTCTGCGACAACACGCTGGTCCCGCCCGCGATGCCCACCTCGATCCCGGTGAGGCCGCCGGTGGAGGCGAAGACGGCCAGCATCAGCAGCAGCCCGGCCCCGTTGACGCCGAACGACGCCACCCTGGCCGTGGTGCGCTTGCCCGCGCCTTCCTCGGCGACCAGGTGAAGCACGTACTCCTGCCAGCCGCGCACCGCGGCCTCGGCCCGCGCGCCGAGGTCGGGCGAGGCGCGGCCGAGGCGGGCCGACTCCACGGCGCCGAGCCGGTCGAGCAGGTCGGGGCCGCCCGGCGCGGCCGACCAGCCCTCCAGCGCCCGTTCCGCGGACCCGTCGGCGGCGCCCTTGATCAGCGCGCCGACGCCGGTCTCCAGCGCCACCCGCAACTGCGTCTCGGGCGCCTTCCGGCCGGTGAGCAGCGAGGCGAGCCGGTCGCGCAGCCACCCCACCCGGCTCTCCAGCGAGCGCATGAGGTCCCCGGTGCCGATGAAGTCCTGCCAGCGCGCCAGCACCTCGCCGCGCAGCAGCGAGCCGTCCCGCATGCCCTCGTCGAAGCCGGACATCCCGCTCGCGTACGCGGCGGTCACGATCGATCTGAGCGCTTCGACGCCGTCACGCTGGCGCTCGACCGCGTCGGCCAGCGCGGGCACCCTGGTGGCCAGGCTGTCCAGGGCGCCGGACAGCGTCTGCCGTACCACCCGGCCTCGGGACTGGGCGTCGGCGGCGAGGTCGGCCAGCCAGGCGGCGATGGGCTGGATCGCCTCGCCGGGCAGCCGTGCGGTCTCGGACGGCAGCGCCTCCTCGAGGACGGTGAACAGCGGGGTGCCCGCCAGGTCGTTGACTTCGAGCAGCCGTCTGAGGTCGGCGGCGACCGGTTCCATGGCCTCGGCCGGGACCCGGTCGAGGATGACGGCCAGCGCCGCGCTGCGTTCGCGGGCCGAGCGGAGGAAGCTCCACGGCACCTCGTCGGCGTAGCGGGCGGCGGTGGTGACGAACAGCCACAGGTCGGCGGCGGCCAGCAGTTGCGCGGCCAGTTCCCGGTTCGTGGTCACCACGGAGTCGATGTCGGGCGCGTCCAGCAGGGCCAGCCCCTGCGCCAGGTCGGGGACCGCGACCACCCGCAGCGCTCCCGGGCCCGAGCCGGTGGCCCTGGACAGGCCGGGCAGCACGTTCTGCGCCATGAACCAGTCCTGGTCGGCGGGGCTGACCACCAGCGTCGGCACCAGGGTGGTGGGCCGCAGCACGCCCGGTTCGGTGACGTCGGCGCCGACCAGCGAGTTGACCAGGGTGGACTTTCCCGCGCCGGTGGAGCCGCCGACGACGGCGAGCAGCGGGGCGTCGATCGCCCGCAGCCTGGGCAGCAGGTAGTCGTCGAGCTGCCCCCTCAGCTCCCTGAGCGCCCGCCTGTCCCCGGCCGCCTCGCCGATGGCCAGCGGGAACAGGTCGCGGTCGAGCCGACGCCGTAGCTCCTGCAACGCGCCGAGCAGATCCATCCCCCCACGCTAGCCCTGCGGAGGCTCCCTGAGCACGTACCCGACGCTGCGTAGCGTGTGGATGAGCCGGGGCTCGACGTCGTCGACCTTCCTGCGCAGGTAGGAGACGTAGGACTCGACCACGCCCGCGTCGCCGCCGAAGTCGTAGTTCCACACGTGGTCCAGGATCTGCGCCTTCGACAGCACCCGCCCGGCGTTGGCCATGAAGTAGTGCAGCAGCTTGTACTCCGTCGGCGACAGGTGCACCTGCCGCCCGCTCCGCCACACCTCGCGGGCGTCCTCGTCCAGCACCAGGTCCGCGACCTGCAGCCGAGCCGAGGGACAGTTCTTCTCCCCCCTGGTACGGCGGAGCACCGCCCGCATCCTGGCCAGCACCTCCTCCAGGCTGAACGGCTTGGTCACGTAGTCGGCCCCGATGCCCAGCCCGTGCAGCTTGTCCTCGGCCGCGTCGCGCGCGGTGAGGAACAGCACGGGCACGTTCAGCCGCCTGGCGACCTCGAAGCCGTCCTGGTCGGGCAGCATCACGTCGAGGATCACCAGGTCAGGTCTGGCCCGTTCGGCGATCTGCACGGCTTCGAGTCCGTCGGAGGCGGTCAGCACCTCGAACCCGGAGAAGCGCAGACTGGCCGAGAGCAGGTCCCTGATACTCGGCTCGTCGTCGACCACCAGAATCAGCGCCTCAGGAGCGTTCACCTGGTCAATCCTGCCCAGCGTTCCTGCAGATTCCCTGAACACTCACTCCGGAGCCAGTGGGAGTTCTATCCGGAACGTCGCCCCCCGGCCCGGTTCGCTGTCCACCACGACGGTGCCGCCGTGCGCGGTGACGAGGGCCTCCACGATGGCCAGGCCAAGCCCGTTGCCCCGGTCCTCGCCGGAGCGCCGGGAGCGGGCCGAGTCGGCCCGGTAGAAGCGCTCGAAGACCCGTTCGGCCTGTTCGGCGGTCAGGCCGGGCCCCTTGTCGGCCACGTCGAGGAAGGCGGTGCCGTCGTGGGCGCCCACCCGTACCGTGATGGGGGTGTCGCCGGGCGTGTGGACGAGGGCGTTGGACATGAGGTTGCCGACCACCTGGCGCAGCCGCAGCTCGTCGCCCAGGACGATCAGGGCGGCGCCCCCGGCCACCTCCAGCGCGATGGTCCGCTCGGGCGCCAGGATGCGGGCGTCGTGCACGGCGTCGGCGGCCAGCGCGAGCATGTCCACCGGCCGCATCTGCAGCGGACGCTGCTGGTCCACTCTGGCCAGCAGCAGCAGGTCGTCGACGAGCAGGCTCATCCGGCCCGCCGCCTGCTCCACCCGCAGCAGCAGCGTCTCGGGGTCGGCGTCGGGGTTCTGCCTGGCGTACTCGGCGAACCCGCGGATCGAGGTCAGCGGGGTGCGCAGCTCGTGGGAGGCGTCGGCGACGAAGCGCCGCATCCGCTCCTCCGACTTCCTGGCCGCGGTCTCCGAGGCGGAACGGGCCGCGAAAGCCGCCTCGATCTGCGCCAGCATCCCGTTCAGCGCCTGCGCCAACCGGCCCACCTCGGTACGGCGGTCGCCGTCGGGCACCCGGCGGCCGAGCTGGCCGGCGGCGATGTCCTCGGCCGTGTGCTCGATCTCGGCGAGCGGGCGCAGGCTCCTGCGTACCGTCGTGACGCCCACCACCGCCAGGATCAGCAGGATGCCGCCCCCGGCCAGCACCTCGATCAGGGCGAGCTGCCGGGTGATCTGCTTGACCTCGGACAGGTCCACGGCGACCGCGTAGACGCCGTCGGGGATGGAGGTCACCCGGACCCGCCACTCCCCCTCGCCGGTCAGCGCCTTCGCGGTGACCGTGCCCGGCCGGCCCGGCACCACGGGCCTCGGCAGCAGGTCCACGTCCCGGCCGCTGAGCAGCGGCCACAGCCGCCCGTCTGACTTCCTGACCAGCACGATCGTGTCCGACTCGATGAGCAGCGGCTTGTTCTGCGGGAACCTGCCCGCCTCCTCCCGCCGGGACATGTTCTCCAGCTTGGTGTGCACCCGGGTGGAGACCAGGTCGATCTGGCTGTCCACCCGGTCGATCAGGTAGCCGTGCAGCACCGAGACGCTGACCACCCCGATGAACAGCAGCCCGAGGAAGAGCAGCGCCAGGCTCGCGGCGATCAGCTTGACCCGGAGCGGCAGCCCCCGCATCACGGGTCCGGCGGGCAGCGAAGCACGTAGCCGACACCGCGCAGGGTGTGGATGAGCCGCGGTTCCCGGTTGTCGATCTTGCGGCGGAGCACCGACACGTACGACTCGACGATGCCCACCTCGCCCCTGAAGTCGTAGTCCCAGACGTGGTCGAGGATCTGCGGCTTGGACAGCACCCGGCCCGAGTTGGCCATGAAGTAGCGCAGCAGCTTGAACTCCGTCGGCGACAGCGGCACCGGCCGCCCGCTCCGCCACACCTCGTGGCTCTCCTCGTCGAGCTCGATGTCGGCGAAGGTCAGCCGCGGCGGCGCCTTCTGGTCCCCGGACGTCCGGCGCAGCACGGCCCGGATGCGGGCGATCACCTCTTCGAGGCTGAACGGCTTGGTCACGTAGTCGTCACCGCCGATGGTGAGCCCGCGGATCTTGTCCTCGGTCCCGTCCCGCGCGGTGAGGAACACCACAGGCGTGCCCTGCCCGCCGCCGCGCAGGCGGCGCACCACCTCGAAGCCATCCATGTCGGGCAGCATGACGTCGAGCACGACGAGGTCGGGCCGGTGCCGCTGGACGGCGGCGACGGCGTCCAGGCCGCTGCCGGCCGTGGACACGTCGAAACCCGCGAACCTCAGGCTCGCGGCGAGGAGTTCGAGGATGTTGGGTTCGTCCTCGACGATCAGCAGGCGCGCTTCCACGCCGTTCATAGTGGCCATCCCATCTAAGAATGCCCTTAACGAGACAGTGCTGGGACAATCCCCGCGACATGACGGGCGATCGCCAGGCTGGACGTGGCGGCGGGTGAGGGGGCGTTGCGGACCAGCACGACTCTGCCGTGCACGTCCACCACGAAGTCGTCGACGAGCGAGCCGTCCCTGGCCACCGCCTGGGCGCGTACCCCGCCGTGCGAGCGGACCAGGTCGGCGGAGGTGAGTTCGGGGACGTATCTGCGCGCGGCCGCCAGGAACGACCCCTTGACCAGCGAGCCGTACACCTCCTTCAGGCCGGTGCGCCAGTGTTTGAGCGCCATCCGCCTGGCGCCCGCCCAGCGCGCGATCCTCGGCAGGTCGCGCACGTCGCGCCATCGGTAGCCCTCGTAGGCGAGGGCGAGCACCGCGTTGGGGCCGACCAGCACCTCGCCGTCGATGTGCCGGGTGAGGTGGACGCCCAGGAAGGGGTAGCGGGGGTCGGGAACCGGGTAGATCATGCCGCGCACCAGGTCCTTCGCCGAGCCGGCCAGCGAGTAGTACTCGCCCCTGAACGGCACGATGCGCACCTCGCCCGGGTGCCCGGCCATCGTCGCCACCGCGTCGGTGCCCAGGCCGGCGCAGGCGACGACCCGGTCGAAGGTGAACCTGCGCCGTCCCGCCAGCACGTCGACGCCGCTCACGGTCTCCCGCAGGGCTCGGACCGGGTGCGCCAGCCGTACCGAGCCGCCCAGGTCGGCGATGTCGAGGGCGAGCCGGCGGGCGACCGCCGGGAAGTCGGCGATGGCCGTGTGCGGCGAGTGGACGGCTGCCACGCCCACCGCGTGCGGCTCCACCTCGCGCAGCCCGAGCGCGTCCAACTCGGCGATGTCCGGCACGCCGTTGGCCCTGGCCCGCTCCGCCAGCCCCTTCAGCGCCCCCCGCTCGGCCGCCGACGAGGCGACGACCAGCTTGCCGACCTCCTCGTACGGCAGGCGGTGCTCGGCGCAGTACGCCCGGAGCAGCGCCACCCCCTCCCGGCAGAGCCGCGCCTTGAGCGAGCCCGGCTGGTAGTAGATGCCCGCGTGCACCACGCCGCTGTTGTGGCCCGTCTGGTGCGCGCCGACCCGGTTCTCCTTGTCGAGGACCGTCACCTCGGCGTCCCTCGTCCGGGCCAGCTCGCGGGCGACGGCCAGCCCCACGATCCCCGCCCCGATCACCCCGATGCGTTCCTTCACTACGCGCATGTGGCGAAAGCTAACTCTTCCCTGACACACACCTCAATCGAACATATATACGATGAGGTCATGTACGTGCCTCCGGAATGGCCGTCCGAGGTCCGCCCACCGCACATCCCCGACTGGGAGACGTCGGCGGTGGCGTGGCTGCTCGACGCCGTGCCGCCCGACTACCGCGCCTACGAGGTGCTCCGCCGCCACCCGCTCGCGCTGGCAAGAATGGCCGTCCACCATGTCGGCTCGGCCATCGAGGCGGCCCGCGTCGGCTACCGGGGCGCGGCCGTCGACCTCAAGGGCCACCTGCCGCCGCACGCCATCGAGGCCGTCCTCGACACCTACCGCCAGGAGGGTCCCCGGCTGGTACGGCTGGCCCGCTCGATCGAGGTCGTCGAGCGGGCGCTGCGCGGCGAGATGTTCACCGCAACCTTGCGACGGCGTCCCTGAGCCTGCGCACGTCCCGCAGCCGTGCCTCGTAGGTCGCGCCGACCAGCACCAGCACCAGCCCGCCCAGCGCGATCGGCGCCCACCTCGGGACCAGCCCGGCCAGTTGCGCGATCCATGGCGCCAGCTCGCGACCCGCCACGATCAGCAGGGTGATCCCGCCGAGCACGACCGGCGCCTGCAGCCTGGCCCGCGCCCCCGCCAGCGTCACCCCGAGCGCGGCCACCCCCAGCGCCAGCGACCGCACCGGATCGGTGCCGGCCAGCAGGCTCGGCCCGAACGCGAGCACCAGCCCCGGCCCGTACGCCGGCCACGACGCCCCCTTGGCCCGCCACACCCCGAGAGCGAGCAGCTCCAGCGCGAACGGCAGCGTGTATGCCTCCACCGCCGTCACGCCCACCGCCGCGGCCACGGCGACCACTTCGCCCCCGGCGAGCAGCCCCGCCAGCACCACGGCCGGCACCCTGCCCGCCGTACCGAACACCGCCGCCACCCCCGCGACGGCCGCCAGCGCGGGCAGCACGGTGAGCGTCCCCACCTGCGTCGCCAACCCCCACCCGACAACCAACGACCCAAGCCACACTGCGGCCACGACCCCCGCGACCCGCCCCCGCCGAACGGCCACCCCCGTGGCCGCCGCCACCCCCGCGACCATCACCCCGAGCACCACCGGGTACGGCACCCGCAGGGTCACCGGCAGCACCGCCACCACCAGCGCCCCCGTGAGCACGGCGACATCGACCACCCGCTTGTCCCTGCCCTCGGCCGGGTGACCGCCCGCGTCGTCCCTGCCCTCGGCCAGGTGGCCGGTCACGCCCGGCCTCCGGAGGGAGCCCGCGAGCGCCGCACCGGCCAGCAGCAGCGCGACCACGACGAGCGGCCGACTCTCAGGAAGGCCGGGAGCGCCTTCCCACGCCGCGAAGACGAACCGGTAGGCGCCGAGGCTCGACAGCAGCGCGTCGGCGACCGGCACGAGAGCGGCCCCCGCCAGCACCCACGCCAACACCTGAGCGAACCTCACCGCGCCCGCGGCCCCGTCCTGGACCGGCGCGGCAGGCCGGACGGAGATCGGGGGCGAGGCAGCCTCAGGCGAAGCGGCCTCAGACGGGGTGGCCTCAGACGAGGCTTTCCTCGCGGACAGGGCGGTCGAGACACGACCGCCCGCCACGGCCAGGACGGCCGCCACGCCCAAGCCCACCGCGCAGGAATCAGCGACCGGCAGGCCCGCTCTCCACAGCACCGCCCACGCCAGCCCGCCCCCGCTCAACGCGGCACCGGCCAGGGCGGCGGGACGGCGGACGAGCGCGGCCCAGGTGACGAAGAGCACGGACAGCGTCGTGTAGAGCGCGTACTCGACCGGCAGCGACTCCACGACCGCCTGCACGGCGGCGACCCCCGCGGTGAAGGCGGCGACCCGGTAGCGGGTGGCGAGCACGCTGAGCAGCACCGCGAGCGCCAACGGCACCGCGACGACGAGCGCGTACGGCAGGTGGTAGCCCATCGGCACCAGCAGCACCGCCACGACGACCGAGACCAGCGCCCCCGCCCGGCCCCACACCCCACCGGCGATCACGCAGGCCACGGCGTACATCACCAACGCGATCACGGTGACCCGCACGTCGGCGGCCTCAAGCTTTCCCAGTCCGGCCTCCTCCCACCGGAAGTAGGAGATGACGAGCACGATCAGCCCACTGAGCATGAACGGCAGCCCGGCCGCCAGGGCGACCCCCCAGGCGCACGCCCGCGAAGCCGTACGCACCCGCTCGGGCAGCCACCGCACCAGCACGGTCGCCACCAGGGAGACGGCGACGTAGGGCAGCAGTTGGCTCCACCCATCCTCCAGCAGCAGCCGCACCGGCCCCGCCAGCCCCAGCGTGTACGCCAGCATCACCGGGAGGAGCGGCAGTAACCTGCCCACCCCCTCCGCCCACAGCGCGACGCCCAGTCCCACGGCGGCGAGCACCAGCAGCGCCGCCGAAGCGGGCAGCGCCCCGGCCACGGTCATCGCGTCCAAGGTCGCGTACCCGCCGAACAGGACCGCCCAGCACCCCACCACTCCCAGCAGCACCGCGACGTATACCCGCGCCTCCAGCGCCCGCCCTTCCCCAGGCATGAGGCGGGACAGCAGGAACAGGAGGACCGCGTCGACGGCGACGGTGACGGTCAGGGCGATGGCCAGCCAGTTCACGCCATCCCCCAGGGCCAGCAGGGGAAGGGGGAGCTGGGCCGCGACGATGGCCACCGGCAGCGGCCCCCTGAGCGGCAGGACCCAGGAGTACCCCGCCGCCACCAGCGCCACCAGCGCGCACACCACCGCCGCGTAGTCGGCCCCCGACAGCCCGCCGAGCGCCCCCACCTGCCGAGCCGCGTACCCATCGAGCACCAGCAGCCCGAGCCCCAGCAGCCCGATGGTCTCAGCCGTCGCCGTCAGCCCCCGCTTGAGCAGCAGCGCCGGTACGGCGAGCGTCACCCCCGTGACCCCCGCCAGCACGGCGGCCCTCCCCCCGACCCCGAGGTGCCCCCAGCTCACCACCGTGAACACCACGGCCGCCGCCGCCAGCAACAACCCCCCGAGTCCCAGCAGCACATTCTGCGCCGCCCCCGGCGACACCTCCTGCCCGCCGCTCCCCCCGGATCCCGCACGCGCCGAGGCAGCCGGGGCGATGGGCGCGGCGGTGCGGGCTTGCTGGGCGCGCAGCAACCCGATGAGGTGTCCCCTGTGTCGCAGAAGTTCCGATTCGCGCGCCTTGAGCCCGGCCAGTTCGCCGTCCACCCGCCACAGGTCCGCCGCGACGGCCCCCGCCAACGGCAACCCACAGCGCGGACACGCGGGAACCTGCCCGACGAGCGGAACCCCACAGTCGGGACAAGGCGCCCCGAGAACACGATCGGCCTGCATATAAGGAAACAATGCCGTACTTCTCCGCAGTCGTCCTGAGTCGGGCTACTCAGTCTCCTGAGCATCCCGACTCAGAACAGCGCGTCAGCGGGCCTTCCGCGCGATGACCGTGATCACTCCGGTGGCTCCGACCGCGGCGGCCACCCAGAGCAGGATGTCCCCCGTCGTCAGCCCGCCTCCCTGCGAAGCGGACACGGCGCCCCCTTCGACAGTCGCCTCAGGCGAAGCCTCAGCGGAGGGCTCGGCGGACGCCGAGGGCGTGGGAGTGGGCAGGGCGGTGTCCGGCAACGGCACCTCGTACACCGGACTGTTCACCCCCTCGCTCCCCACCAGCAGCGACCTGCCGTCCCGCGAGTAGGCGATCGACTCGGCCTGGTCCAGTTGCGGCATCGACACCTTGGCGATCAGCTCGCCCGGCGCGCGGAACACCGAGGCCGAGAAGTAGGTACGGATCACGAAACTCGACCCGTCGGGCGCGTAGGCCGCGTCGGTCGCCATGATCGGCGCGGGCCCGATCTTGCGCAGCACGTTGACCCGCCCGGTCCGCAACCTCTTGGGCGCCTCGTAGATCGCCCCGGAGAACTGCTTGGTCACCACCGACAACCGCCCGGTACGCGGATGGACCATGATGCCCTCCGCGTTGTGCCCGCCGTCCTCATAGGTGAACCGGTACCGCGTGGCGGGCAGCGTCGCGTCCCTGAACGAGGTGGGCTCCATCACCTTGTAGATGGAGATGTCCGGCCAGGCTCCGTCGAAGTTGTCCCCGATGTCCGCGAACCAGAGCACTCCCCGCCCGGTCTTCGGGTCCTTGGACGCCGCCATCCCCTCCCAGTCCCGCGCCTCCGCACCGGCGACCGTGAACGTGGCCCGCGTCTGCCCCTTGCCGTCCACGGCGAAGAACGTCGCCCCGGCGTCGCTGTCGTTGTGGGTGTAGTAGACGTCGTCCCGAGTGGGTGAGAGCGCCAGCCCGCTCGACTCGGTGATCCGCGGGTCCTTGAAGGTGAAGAGCGGCCTGTCGTCGTCGTCGGCGGCCAAGGCCGGAGAGACAGGTAGCAGACCGGCCAGCGCGAACCCGGCAACCACGCGAATCAGGACATCCCCCATGCCCGCCATCATGCCCGAGCCGGTACCGCCGGCACGCGCACCCGAGCGCTGTGCCGCAGAAATCCACTCCCCTGCATGACGACGAGCAGCCCGTTGGTGACGATCAAGGCGGTCCAGAGCCCGGCGAGGCCCCACGCCGACACCACGGGGACGGCCGCCGCCGCCAGCGTGCCGTACCCGAGGGCGAAGTAGGTCAGGCTGGCGCCCGCCTTCTTCAGGCCGGTGAGGCCGAAGCCCAGGACCGCCTGCCCGGCGTCGGCCATGGCGGAGGCGAGCATCAGCGGGATCAGCGTGGCCACCAGGCCGCGCACGGCGGCGTCCTGGGTGAACAGGCCGGTCAGCGGCCCGGCGGCGAGCGCGAGCGCGAGGCCGCCGACCGACGCGCCCGCGACGGCGAGCAGCAGGGCGGTCCGGGTGACCCGCCGCACCTCCCCGGGCGTGGCGGCGCGGGCCACGTGCGGGACGGACGCGTGGGCGACGGCGAGCGAGGCGAGCATGAGGAAGCCGGTCAGCGTGGTGAGGATCGCGTGCGCGGCGGCGCCCTGCGCCCCAGTCCGCGCGGCGGCGTACGTCACGACGCCCAGCACCGCGAACTTGACCAGGATCGTCCCCGACAGCGGAATCCCCACCTTGGCCAGCGCCAGGATCTCGCGCGGCCGGGGACGTCCGGGCCACAGGCCGAGGCCGGACAGCCCGGGAACACGGCGCAGGCACAGGTTCGCCACCGAGACGCCGACCACTCCCGAGGCCACGAAGGCGATCCCCGCGCCGGTCAGCCCGGCGACGGGCACGAGCGCGACGGTCAGCACGACGTCGGTGGCGGTGGCGGCCAGGCTCGACCACAGGACCTGGCGGCTGCGCCCGAGCGCGATGAGCACCGCGTTGGCCCCGCCGTTGGACGCCGTGATCAGCACGTACAGGGCCAGCAGCAGGGGGAGCACGCCGAACTCGGCCAGCACCTCGGGCGGGGCGCCGCTCACCCCGGCGATCAGCGGGGTGCAGGCCACGGCGGCGGCGCCGGCCGTACCGACCGAGAGGGAGAGCCAGCGGGCGTCGCGCAGGATGGGGACGGCCGCCGCGGGGTCGTCGCGGTGCGGCGCGACGAACGGCATCAGGCCGCGCAGCGCGCCCGCCACGGCGGCGGAGGCCGGGGTGAGCACGGCGGCGGCCAGCGCGAAGGCGGCCAGCGTGGCCGTGGCGTGCCTGCCGAGCACGGCGGTGCCGACGAGCGCGCCGACCATCCCGGTGACCATCGACAGGAAGATCGGCACAGCGGCGCCGAGCATGGCGCGGTAGAGGGTCACTGACCGGAAGATCCAGAGAGAACCATGATGATCAGCATAAAATCTCGCTAGCCTGGAGTGCGCTCCAGGTCCATACGCTGGCCGCATGGAATACGTGAACCTGGGACGCACGGGACTCAAGGTCAGCCCGCTCTGCCTCGGCACCATGAACTTCGGCCCGCACACCACCGAAGAAGACGCTTTCGCGATCATGGACAGGGCGCACGAGCTGGGCGTCAACTTCTTCGACACCGCCGACGTCTACGGTTGGAAGCTCGGCGAGGGCATCACGGAGAACATCCTCGGCCGCTGGTTCGCCCAGGGCGGCGGGCGCAGGGAGAAGACCGTCCTCGCCACCAAGGTGTACGGCGACACCGGCACCTGGCCGAACGAGGGACGGCTGTCGGCCCTGCACATCCGCAGGGCGTGCGACGCCTCCCTGAAGCGGATGGGGACCGACCACATCGACCTCTACCAGGCGCACCACATCGACCGGGACACCCCGTTCGAGGAGTTCTGGGAGGCGATGGACCTCCTGCGGCAGCAGGGCAAGATCCTCTACGTGGGCTCGTCGAACTTCGCCGGCTGGCACCTGGCCAAGGCGCAGGAGGCGGCCAGGCGCCGCAACTCCCTCGGCCTGGTGAGCGAGCAGCCGCTGTACAACCTGCTCAACCGCACCGTGGAACTGGAGGTGCTGCCCGCCGCCCAGGACTACGGCATCGGGGTGATCCCGTGGAGCCCGGTGGCGGGCGGGCTGCTCGGCGGCGTGCTACGCAAGATCGACAAGGGTCGTTCGGCCGCCGACCATGTGGTCAAGGAGCTGGACAAGCAGCGCGACAAGGTCGAGCGGTACGAGGCGTTCTGTGACGAGCTGGGCGAGGAGCCGGCGAACGTGGCGCTGGCCTGGCTGCTCAAGCAGCCCGCGGTGGTCGCGCCGATCATCGGCCCGCGCACGATCGAGCAGCTCGACGGCCTGATGCGGACCCTGGAGATCGACCTCGACGACAAGGCGCTGGCCCGGCTGGACGAGATCTCACCCGGGCACCGAAGCGCGCCCGAGGACTACTCCTGGTAGGTCAGGCCAGCACGGCGCCGACGACGACGATCGCCAGCAGCAGGCCGAGCACCACGGGCAGCAGCCAAGAACGAGGACGGTCCACGCCCTGGAGCCTAGCCGCGCCCAGCGGGTGCGAGAGCCCAATGGGCCAGTGACTCATACCTCACCGGCGGCCCGAGATGGCTACGCACCAGGTGTACGGCCTCGGCCCGCCAGGGCGAGCCGCTGAAATCGGCCAGCGGCTCGGCCAGCGGGCGCAGGTCGCTCTCCTGCCGGGAGCGGGCCAGCGTGAGGTGCGCGTGGAAGCGCTTGGCGTCGGTGTACTCGACGCCCGCCCGTCTGGCTCCGGCTCGCACCGAGTCGGCCAGGCGGGTGAGCGGGTCACCGGACACGCCCACCCAGAACACCCGCCCCCTCGGCACCGAGGGGAACGCGCCGACGCCCTGGAGCGCCAGCCCCTTCACCTCGTGCCGGGCGGCGGCGCGGGCCAGCCGTACCTCCAGCTCGGGCAGCACCCGGTCGGGCACCTCGCCGAAGAAGGCGAGCGTGACGTGCCAGGTCGCCCGGTCGGGCCAGCGCAGGCCGGGGACGACCGCGCGGTACGGCGCGATCGCCCGCTCCACCTCGTCGAGCACCTCGGGGGGCGGCATCAACGCCGCGAACAGCCTCATGCTGCCGATTGTCTACGCTGTGGCAAGCCTCGTCCGGCGGGCGCGCCCGCTGATCGCCTTGGTCAGCAGCAGCGCCATGCCGGTCCCCAGCACGCACAGCACCCCGGCGATCATCACGCCGACCCGGGGGCCGCCCAGCTCGGAGATCCAGCCGATCAGCGGTGCGCCGAGCGGCGCGCCGCCGGTGAAGACGAGCACGTAGATGCCCATCACCCGGCCGCGCATCTCCGGCGAGGTGGCCAACTGCACGCTGGCGTTCGCCGCGGTGTTGACGGTGATCAGCGCGATGCCGGTGGGGATGAGCAGCAGCAGGTACACCGGGTAGAACGGGGCGAGGCCCGTCGCCACCTGGAACAACCCGAAGCTGACCGCCCCCGCGATCAGCATCCTGCGGCTGGGCCGGGTCCGGCGAGCCGCGAACAGCGCCCCTCCCAAGGCGCCGACCGCGAACACGCTGGAGGCCAGGCCGAAGGAGGAGGCTCCCGCCTTGAACACCTCGCGGGCCATCAGCGCTATCGACATGGAGAACGACTGGGAGAACATCGACACGAAGGCGACCAGCAGGATCGGCATGAGCAGTTCGGGCCGGTCCATGACGTACCGCAGGCCCTCGCGGAGCTGGCCCTTCGCCCTCGGGACGAGCTCGGCCGGGGTCAGTTCGGATTTGCGCATGAAGACCAGTCCGGCGATCACTCCGGCGAACGACAGCGCGTTCACCAGGAAGATCGGTCCGGTGCCGCCCAGTACGTAGATGAGCACACCGCCGATGGCGGGGCCGAGCACGCGGGCGAGCTGGAAGCTGGAGCTGTTCAGCGCGATCGCGTTGGCCAAGTCCTCACGGCCGACCATCTCGACCACGAACGCCTGCCTGGTCGGCACCTCCACACAGGAGATGATGCCGAGCGCGAACGCCATCACGTACACGTGCCAGACCTGCGCGGACCCGGTGACCGTGAGCACGCCCATGGTGAGCGCGAGCACCGCCATCAGCGACTGCGCGACGATCAGCACGGGGCGCTTCGGGTAGCGGTCGGCGAGCACGCCGCCGAACATGCCGAACAGCAACATCGGCAGGAACTGCAGCGCGGTCGTCGTGCCCAGCGCCGCGGCACTGCCGTGGGTCAGGTCGAGCACCAGCCAGTCCTGCGCGGTGCGCTGCATCCAACCCCCCAGGTTGGACACGGCGCCGCCGGCGGCGAACAGCCGGTAGTTGTGGATCCTGAGCGACCGGAACATCCCCCCTGTCCCGGTCTTGGGTTCCTCAGGTTCTAGATCTTGCTGAGCTTCTCCAGAATCGGGGCCGCCTGCCTGAGCACCGCCCGCTCCTCGGGTGTCAGCTCCTTCAGCCGCTTGGTCAGCCATGCCTCCTTCAACCGCCGCTCCTCCTTCAGGAGCGCCAGTCCGGAGTCGGTCACACTCACGCTCACCTGGCGCCGGTCGGTCGGATGCGGCGATCGCGCGACCAACCCGCGCTCCTCGAGCATGGCGATCACCCGCGTCATCGACGGGGGCTGCACCTTCTCTAGCTCGGCCAATTCGCCGGGGGTTATCGCGGAATGCCGTTCCACCGCGGCGAGCGTCGCGAACTGGGTGGGCGTCAGTGAGTGTGCCGCTGCCTGTCGTCGTAGTCGCCTGGTCAGCCGCGCCAGCGACACGCGCAGGACTGAGGCCAGGCCTGCGTCGCTGCGCAGGTCCATCTTGGGAGGGTTCGTTAGCATAAGTCATTACCTTTGCTAACTATATGCGATCCCATGGCATTCCCTCCACTGGCTGTCCGTTTCAACCAATTGAAACAGGGCAGCCAGGCGCTGCACACCGGGCGGCTCAGGCCGTGGGTGCGGTCCCCCGGGACGACTCCAAGTTCGGCGACTGGGACTGTCCCCCTTCGGATCGCAGTCCGAAGGGGGACAGCCGTGCTACTCGGTCTCGAGGGCGTCTCGCGGGTCCCCGTAGACGGGGTTCCTGTCGTATCGCTTGTCCGTGACGAGCAGGCGGATCACTCCCTTGGCGTTCTCCTCCGCCTCCCAGACGACCCAGTCGTCGCCGACGGGCTCTTCCTGCGTGCGCTCCTCGCCGAAACCCCCAGGGTTGCCCGGCGGGATGGAAATGATCAGGAAGATGACCTTCCTTCCGCGCTTCCTGAGCTCCGGCAGGACCTCGCCGACGGTCTTCTCGTCCACGCGCAACCCCTCAAGCGAGCGCCCCTTGGCGGTCGCCGTACGGAACTCCGGCTTGTACACCTGCTTGGGGGCGGGAACGGGTTCGCAGGACGCCACCGGACCCTCCATGAGATAGGTGGAGGTGCTGCCGCCTTGCCCGTTCGGCGGGGCGCTGATCGTCCAGACGAAGGTCTGGCCCGGTCTGAACAGCCTGGTGTCGATCCGCATCTGCCAGCCCTTGACCTCGCCGGGAATGCTCTCCGGCAGGCTATACAGGCCGGGGGGAATGTCTGTCACATGCGTGCCACGGGGTTTGCGGCACATCTGCCCGTAAGGCACGTTGTCGACGATGGCGGGGACGTCGAGGTCCTTCAGCCGCTTCTCCAGCCCCGCGGCATCACGGAAGTCGCGGACCTGGATGGTCACCATGCCGTTGGCGGCCTTGGTGACGGCGTAGGACCTCGGCACGCCGGAACCGCCCTCCAGCAGGCTCGGGCCCACCACCGCCCCCGCCGCCAGCACGACCGCGACCGCCAGCCCCAGTACGGGCCGCCGGAGAGCGTACCTGCGGGTCTTCGTCACCGCGCCCAGCTCCTCCGAGGTGATCGCCGCCAGCAACGCCCGCGCCCCCGCGCCGGCCGGGTCGCCCCCCTGCCCGCCCGGCTCGATCCTGGCCAGCGGCTTCATCGCGTCGATCTCGTCGATGTTCTTCACAGCGGCCTTTCCGCCGGAACGAACCGGCTCTCTGACGTGAAGTGGACGCGTGCCTCGGCGAGCGCTCGGGAGAAGCGCCTGCGGGCGCGGTGCAGCCTGATGCGTACGGCGTTGCGCGACACCCCGAGCGCCGTCGCGATCTCCTCGCGGTCCAGGCCCTCCCAGGCGACCAGCGACAGCACCTCGCGGTCGTCGTCGGACAGGGTCCGAAACACCTGGCCGATCGCTTCGAGCTCGACCCCGCTGTCCGGGGAGGCTCCGTACAGGTCGGCCATCTCGGCGTCGAGTTCGGCGGTGCGGGCCCGCCGCCGGTTGTCGCCTCGGTAGTGGTTGGCCAGTACCTTGCGCGCCACGCCGTACAGCCAGAGGGTGGCCGCGTCGCCCTCCGGCAGCTCGTCCACCCGGCGCCAGGCGACGGTGAAGGTCTCCGCCACCACGTCGGCGGCGTCCTGCGGCGAGTCGCAGCGGCGCACGGCGTATGCCGTGATCTTGCCGTAGGCATGGTGGTAGACGGCCTCGAATCTGGCCGGCCGCTCGTCATCCACAGGCGGTCCCCATGACAAGCCTCCTCATCAACTCACTTAACGGACATCCCTGCCTATGTGCGCGGCCGGCCCATCATTTCCAGCGGGCGCGAAAAAGCCGCGCCAGCGGGGAGGGTCTACCGTGGAAGTACGGCAAGACCCGCATGCCGGGAGATCGCCGAAGAGGTGAGTCGATGGCAGCCACGGCACTGACGCAGCGGACCCTGGCGTCGCTTCCCGAAGGGGTGGCGATTCCCTCCTATGACCGGTCGAAGCTCACTGTCGGCATCGTGCACATCGGGGTGGGCGGGTTCCACCGCGCCCATCAGGCGATGTACCTGGACCGGCTGATGAACGACGGCAAAGCGCACGACTGGGCGATCTGCGGTGTCGGGGTCCTGCCTGGAGACGCGCGGATGCGGGACGTCCTGACCGCGCAGGACGGCCTCTACACGCTCATGCTGAAGTGCCCCGACGGAACCCGTCGGGCCCGTGTCATCGGCTCCATCACCGAGTTCCTGCTCGCGCCGGACGACCCCGAGGCGGTCGTCGAGAAGATGGCCGACGCCGCGGTTCGCATCGTGTCCCTCACGATCACCGAAGGCGGGTACAACATCCACCCCGTCACCGGGGAGTTCGCCGCGGAGAACCCGGCGGTCCGCGCGGATCTGGAGCCGGGGGCGATCCCGAGGACGGTGTTCGGGCTCGTCACCGAGGCCCTGCGCCGTCGGCGCGCCAGGGGGATCCCGCCGTTCACGGTCATGTCGTGCGACAACATCCAGGGGAACGGCGACGTCGCGCGCCGCTGCTTCACCGCGTTCGCCCGGCTCGCCGACGCCGAGCTCGCGGCCTGGATGGAGGACGCCGTCGCGTTCCCGAACTCCATGGTCGACCGCATCACTCCCGTCACCACCGACGAGGACCGCGAGGCCGTGGCGCGGCGGTTCGGCGTCGGCGACGCCTGGCCGGTCACCTGCGAGCCCTTCGCGCAGTGGGCGCTCGAGGAGCGCTTCCCCCAGGGGCGTCCCCCCTTCGAGGATGTCGGGGTCCAGGTCGTGGCGGATGTGGAGCCGTACGAGCTGATGAAGTTGCGTCTGCTCAACGCCGGGCATCAGGCGCTGGGCTACTTCGGCTATCTCGGCGGCTACCGGTACGTCCACGAGGCCGCCACCGACCCCGCGATCGCGGCGTTCCTGCTCGACTACATGGACATCGAGGCCACGCCGACGCTCCGGCCGGTGCCGGGTGTCGACCTGGGCCTCTACAAGCGGACCCTCGTCGAGCGATTCGCCAACCCCGAGGTGCGCGACACGCTGGCGAGGCTGTGCGCCGAGTCGTCGGACCGGATCCCGAAGTGGGTGCTTCCCGTCGTGCGCGAGCGGCTGGCCCGCGGCGGGGAGGTCATCCGCGCGGCGGCCGTGGTGGCCAGTTGGGCCCGTTACGCCGAGGGCGTCGACGAGTCGGGGGCGCCGATCGCGATCGTCGACAGGCTGAAGGACCGGCTGTCGGCCATCGCCAGGACGCAGCGCGGGCGGCCCACGGCCTTCATCGACAATCGTGAGCTCTTCGGCGACCTCGCCGACGACCGGCGGTTCGTGGAGCCGTACCTGCACGCGCTCGAATCGCTGCACACGCGGGGCGCCCTCGCGACGGTGCGGGAGCTCGCGGAGCGCGGAACGCCCGCGTGAGCGCGCGGTTCAGGGCGCGTATCGGGCGTACTGCCGGCGGATGACGGGGCGGTGGTCCGGTGGCGGTTCGGCCGCGATCGACAGCGGCCAGCGCGGACGCGTCCCCGTCAGCGCCCACGCCGCCTGGATCGCCGCGCCGTCCGCGACGTACTCGCCGGGGCGCGGCACGACCACCGGCGGCTCGAACGTCTGGGCGGCGATGTCCTGCACGGCGGTGTTCTGGGCCGCCCCGCCGATCAGCAGGACGCGGTCGACCTTGACCCCCTGCCCGCGGACGGCTTCCAGACCATCGGCGAGACCGCACAGCATGCCCTCGATCGCCGCACGCGCCAGGCAGGGGCGGGCCGTCGACTCCAGCGTCAGCCCGAACAGCGTCGCCGTGGCCTCGGGCAGGTTCGGGGTGCGTTCACCTTCGAAGTACGGCTGGAGCACGAGGCCGTGCGCGCCGGGCGGAGCCTCCAGGGCGAGCCGCCCGAGCCCATCGTGATCGACGCCGAGCAGGCCCGCCACGGCGTCGAGGACGCGTGCCGCGTTCAACGTCGCCACCAGCGGCAGGAACGAGCCGCCGGCGTCCGCGAATCCGGCGACGGTGCCCGTGCTGTCGCGGGTCGGGTGGTCGGTCACGGCGAAGACGGTGCCGCTCGTCCCGATCGACACGACGACGTCGCCGTGCGCCGCGCCGAGGCCGAGCGCCGCTCCGGCGTTGTCTCCCGCGCCTGGGCCGACGACGATCGAGGTTCCCGCGACCGTGCCCGCGCGTTCGGCGGGCCCGAGGACCCGCGGCACGACCGCCGGGTGTCCGAGTGCCCGCTCGAAGAGCTCCAGGTCGTACTGGCCGGTGGACGGGTTCCAGTAGGCCGTGCCGCTCGCGTCCGACCGGTCGGTGACGAGTTCGCCGAGGTCCGGCCCGAGCGGGCTGGCGCCGGCCGGGCCGTACCCGCGCAGCCGCCAGGTCAGCCAGTCGTGTGGCAGGGCGACGGCGGCGACCCTGGCGGCGTGGTCCGGTTCGTGATCGCGCAGCCAGCGCAGTTTGGCGGCGGTGAAGGAGGCCACGGGTACGGACCCGGTCCGCAGGGCGTAGGTCTCGGCGCCTGTTTCGCGGACGAGGTCGCGTGCGGCGGCGGCCGACCGGGTGTCGTTCCAGAGCAGCGCCGGGCGGATGACCTGGCCGTCGGCGTCGAGGGGGATGAGGCCGTGCTGCTGGCCCGCGATCGCGATCGCCGCGACGTCGTCGATCCCACCGGCTTGGGCGATGGCCGCCCGCAGCGCTTCCCACCACCGTGCGGGGTCCACCTCGGTGCCGTGCGGGTGGCCCGCCCTGCCGGAGCGGACGAGCTGTCCGGTAGTCGCATCCCGGATCACGACTTTGCAGTTCTGCGTCGACGAATCGACGCCCGCGACGAATGTCATTTCCTGCCTCATTCGCCGAGCAAACCCCATGCGCTCGGCCAATGAAGTCAAAATATCATATTATTTGTGAGAAAATCTCACACATTGGCTTACATTGGCTTTTCTTGTGGAGTAAACCTGCCCTTACCTGCTGGAGTACGGGGGTGAGTGGACAGTGGATCGCTATCCGCCCGAGCCGACCAGGCGTGCTGTCCTTCGCGGCGCATTGGCCGCAGGGGCGGCACTCGCCATACCCGGGAGCGTGAGCGCCTGCGGCTCGCAACCCGACGCGCCGCGAACCGCCGGCGTCGACCAATGGCGCCAGTTCCAGGGCGCCACGCTGAACTTCATCTCGGAGAACACCGCTCCCACCGCGGCCATCGCCGCCAACACCCGCCCATTCATCGATCTGACGGGGATCGACGTCAGGATCGTGACGCTCGAACTGACCGCGCTGGTCCAGCGAGTGGCCCTGGACCTGGCCTCGGGCCACGCCCAGTACCAGGTCATCTACGCCGACCCCTACCAGGTGCTCGCGCCGTACCAGCGGGGGCTGGTGGACCTGCGCACGATGCAGGCGGACCCGAGCGTGCCGGACCTGAGCGGCGGCACCGCGGACTTCATCCCGGCGCAGATGGACGCCGCGGGGCGCTTCGTCGATCCGCAGGCCGTCTACGCGCTGCCGTACGACGCGCCGACGATGATCTGGCAGTACCGGCGCGACCTCTTCGACAAGTACCACGACCGGATGGCGAACGACCTCGGCTTCGATCCCACCCCGAGCGGCGACCGGACGTGGGAGGAGTATTACCGGATCGCCCAGTGGTTCAACAAGAACGGCACTTCCGACGTCAAGTACGGCACCGGCCACCAAGCCCGCCAGCACGACTCCCTGATGAACGACTTCAGCAACGTGCTGTGGTCCTACGGCGGGGACTATTTCGACAACGGCAAACAGGTGGGACGCCTGGGCACGCGTGACCCGGGCGCGTGCCGGCTCGACTCCGCCGCCGCGATCGCGGGCGCGGAGTTCTACGCGCGGCTGCTCGGCATCGCCGATCCCGCCTCCACGACGTGGGACTGGGACGGCGTGGGCGCCGCCTTCCGCGGGGGCCGCCTGGCGATGTGCCCGAACTGGCACGAGTTCGCGGCCAGCAACGAAGAGGTGCTGCCCGGCAAGGTCGGCTACTCGGTGCTGCCCAGAGGCCCGGTCAGCACCGCCAACATGTACGGCGGCACCGGGCTGGCGATCAGCGCGAACACGCTGCCCCACGAGCGCGGCGCGGCCTGGCTGTTCCTCGTCTGGGCCACCTCGCCAGAGACACAGCTCGCCAACCTGAAGAGCAAGGCGGGCGGAGGCACCCCCACGCGTACCTCCGTGTACGAACTGCCGGAGGTGCGCGCGGCCGGGCAGCGGCCCTCGGCGATGCCCAACATGCTCACCACCGCCGCCGTCCAGGAGGCCTGGCAGGCCGACCGGATCGGCCTGCGGCCCAAGATCCCGATGTGGAACGAGTGCAACACCGCGATCTTCACCCAGCTCTCCCGGATGCTCACCGGCGGAGCCTCGCCGGAGGAGGCGATGCGTTCGATCAAGTCCCGGGTGGACCAGATCGTGGCACGAGGGTGGGTGGCCTAGATGACGCACGCCGTGCCGCTCGACCGATCGACCAAACAGAAGGCCACCGCGCCCAGGGAGCCGCGCCTCGGCTTCGAGGGCAAGATGATGTCGCCCGGCCTGCTCCTGCTCGCCGCGCTGTCGATCGCGCCGTTCTTCGCCCTGATCGCGATGAGCTTCTCCCGCGTCCGGCTGCTGGGCGGGGTACAGCTCGACCTGGTGGGCTTCGCCAACTGGGTGCGCTTCTTCACCGACATCGACATGTGGATGTCGTGGCTCCGCACGGTCGTGTACTTCGTCCTCACCGTCGGGCTGGAGATGGCCCTGGGGGTGGGCATCGCGCTGTGCCTGTACCGGGTGCTGCGCGGCCGTAACATCATGCTCAGCCTGCTGCTGCTGCCGATGTTCGCCGCGCCCTCGATCGTCGGTCTGCTGGGCCGCTACCTGACCGACTCGACCTTCGGGCTGTACGCGTGGGTGCTGCGCTCCCTCGGCTACACCGGCGACATCCTCGGCAGCCCCGTCAGCGCCTTCGCCGCCGTCGTGCTGATGGACGTGTGGGAGTGGACGCCGCTGATCGCGCTGATCACCCTCGCCGGTCTGTCCAGCGTGCCGCAGTCGGTGCGGGAGGCGGCGGCCGTCGACGGAGCGCCGGGGTGGATGACGCTGCGCTACATCATCTTCCCCGCGATCTCCAATGTGCTGCTCGTCGCGCTCCTCATCCGCTCGATGGACGCCATCCGCTACTTCGACATCATCTGGGTCACCACCAACGGCGGCCCCGCGGACGCGACCAAGATCGTCCCTGTCCTGCTGTACGAGACGGCGTTCCGCTTCTTCAACCTCGGCTACGCCGCCGCCATCGGCCTGGCGATGCTGGCCTTCTCGATCTTCATCGCCCGCACCTTCGTCCGGCTGCTGGATGTGAGGGGGTTGACCCGATGAGCACCGGTCAGATCGCGCAGGAGAACGCGCACGCGGTCACCGCCGCGCCGCGCGGGGTGCCGCAGTCGCCGCTCGAGGAGAGCAGCAGGAGCACCCGATGGGTGGTGGCGCTGCTCCTCGTCGTGGCCCTGCTCTGGACGCTGATTCCGCTGGCGTGGATGCTGCTGTCGTCGTTCAAGAACCGCACGGACGTGACCGCCGCCACGCCGCAGTTCCTCTTCGAGCCGACGCTCGACAACTACCGAGGCCTGTTCACCGGCTCGAACAACCTCTGGCCCTACATCTGGCACAGCGTCCTCGCCGCCGGGATCTCCGCCGTGCTCGCGGTCAGCCTGGGAGCGCTGGCCGGGTACGGCCTGGCCAGGACCCAGATGCGCGGAAAGAGACACCTGGCCTTCTGGATCATCTCCACCCGTATGGCGCCCATCGCGGCGATCGTGGTCCCGCTGTTCATCATCTTCCGCGGGATCGGCCTGATCGACTCCATTCCCGGGCTGGTGCTGGCCTACCTGACCTTCAACCTGCCGTTCGCCATCTGGCTGATGAGCGCGTTCTTCGCCGAGGTGCCGCCGTCACTGGAAGAGTCCGCGCTCGTCGCCGGCTGCACCCGCTGGCAGGCCTTCCGCACGGTCGTCCTCCCGCTGACGAAGTCGGGACTGGTCACCACGTTCGTCCTCTGCCTCGTCTTCGCGTGGAACGACTACGCCTTCGCGGTGGTCATCTCCGGGCCCAACTCCCAGACGCTGCCCATCGCCGCCTCCCAACTGGTCACCCAGACGGGTGTCGACTGGGGTCAGCTCACCGCGATCGGCACGATCGTGGTCGTGCCGATGATGCTCGCCGGGCTCGCCGTGCGCCGCTGGCTGGTCACCGGCCTCACCCTCGGCGCCGTCACCGGAGAGTAGGAGGAAGCCATGCGCGCCGCCGTACTGCACGGCGTTGGGAAGATCCTTCTGGAGGAGCGGCCCAGGCCCGAGCCCGGTCCTCTGGAGGTGCTCGTGCAGGTCGCGTCGGTGGGGACGTGCGGCTCCGACGTGCACTACTACGAACACGGACGGATCGGCGACTTCGTGGTGACCTCCCCGCTGGTGCTCGGCCACGAGCCGTCGGGAACGGTGGTGGCCGCCGGGCCCGGGGCCGACCGGCACCGTCCGGGGCAGCGGGTCTCGCTGGAGCCGGGGGTGCCCGACTTCACCTGCGCGCAGTGCCGGGCCGGCCGGTACAACCTCTGCCCACGGATGCGCTTCTTCGGCACCCCGCCGATCGACGGCGCCTTCTGCGAGTACGTCGTCGTGCACGAGCGGTTCGCCCACCCGGTTCCGGACGCCCTGTCCGCTGACGCCGCCGCCCTGATCGAGCCGCTGTCGGTGGGCGTGTGGGCCTGCCAGAAGGCGCGGGTCGGGCCGGGCACTCGCGTGCTCGTCACCGGCGCGGGCCCGATCGGGCTGCTGTGTCTGCAGGCCGCGCTGGCCTTCGGCGCCACCGACGTCCTGGTCACCGACGTCAACCCGGTCCGGCTCGGGCTGGCCCGAGACCTGGGCGCGAGCGCGACCCTGGACGTGCGCGAGGACAGCCTGCCGGAGGCCGGGTTCGATCCCGAGGTGCTGCTCGAATGCTCGGGTCATCCGGCCGCGATCGGCGAGGCCGTCCGGGCGGTGGGACGGGCCGGGCGAGTCGTCCTCGTCGGCATGGGCGGGGACGAGATCCCGCTGCCGCTGTCGCACGTGCAGACGCGCGAGATCGAGGTGACGGGCACGTTCCGCTACGCCAACACCTGGCCGCGGGCCATCGCGCTGGCCGCGTCGGGACGGGTCCAGCTCGACGCCCTGGTCACCGGCCACTACGGGCTGGCCGAGGTCGAGCAGGCGCTCACGGCGGGCGCCCGCGACCCCGCACTGGTCAAGGCCGTCGTCCGACCGCAGGAGTGAGGGCATGGCGAGGGCTCGGACCACGATCGCCGGTCTCGAAGAGAGACGGCGGGCGGTGCTCGCCCGGGTCACGCAAGCGGGACAGATAGGCATCGCCGAGCTGGCGGAGGAGTTCGGCGTCAGCCTGATGACCATGCATCGGGACCTGGACGCGCTGGTCGGCCGCGCGCTGCTGCGCAAGTCCCGCGGCCAGGCGTCGCCCGTCACGGCCGTCACGATGGAGGTCGCCTCGGAGGTACGCCGGCAGGCGCGGCTGCCGGAGAAGGAGGCGATAGCCGAGGCCGCCCTGCGGGAACTGCCGCCCGGCGGAGTGATCCTCATGGACGACTCGACCACGCTGTTCCCACTGGCCCGGCGCCTCGACGAGTGCGGAGGCTACACGGTGATGACGAACTCCGTGGGGATCGCGCGCATCGTCGCCGCCACCGAGCGCAGCGACGCGATCCTGCTCGGCGGCGACTACCAGCGCGCCTTCGACTCCACCGTCGGGCCCGAGGTGTCGCGTGCCCTGCAACGCGTGCGTGCCGACCTCGCCCTCATGTCGGCGGTGGCGATCACCGGCGGCCGTCTCTACCACCCGGTGCAGGGCTACGCCGTGGTGAAGGAGGCGATGCTCGACGCGGCCCAACGGCGCCTGCTGCTGGTGGACTCGTCCAAGTTCGGGCGCCATGCCCCCTTCAGCCACCGCGATGTGAGCGCGTACGACGCCGTGATCACCGATCGAGGTGTGCCGCAGGACGAGGAGAGAACCGTCCGCAGGCTGGGCACCCGCCTGCTACTCGTCAGCGTCCGGCACGACGCGCCGACCGCCGTCGGCGAACCTTTCCCAGCCAACCCATGAGGAGACTTCGATGGCCACAGTTCTCTACGACAAGGCGACCCGCGTCTACCCCGGATCCGAACTGCCCGCGGTGGACGCCCTCGATCTCGACATCACCGACGGCGAGTTCCTGGTCCTCGTCGGCCCGTCCGGCTGCGGGAAGTCCACCTCCCTGCGCATGCTCGCGGGCCTGGAGAGGGTCGACGGCGGGCGCATCAGCATCGGGGACCGGGACGTCACCAACCTGCCGCCGCGCGACAGGGACATCGCGATGGTGTTCCAGAACTACGCGCTGTACCCGCACATGTCGGTGGCCGACAACATGGGATTCGCCCTGCGGGTGATGAAGGCGCCCAAGGAGGAGCGCGACCGCCGGGTCCGGGAGGCCGCGCGCCTGCTGGACCTGGAGGAGTTCCTGGACAGGAAGCCCAAGGCGCTCTCCGGTGGGCAGCGGCAACGCGTGGCGATGGGCCGGGCGATCGTGCGCGAGCCGAAGGTCTTCCTCATGGACGAGCCGCTGTCCAACCTGGACGCCAAGCTGAGGGTGCAGACCCGTACCCAGATCGCCGCCCTGCAGCGCCGGCTCGGCGTGACGACTGTCTACGTGACCCACGACCAGGTCGAGGCCATGACGATGGGCGACAGGGTGGCCGTGCTCAAGGACGGGGTCCTGCAGCAGGTCGACACGCCGTTGCGGCTCTACCAGCACCCGGCCAACGTCTTCGTCGCCGGCTTCATCGGCTCGCCCGCCATGAACCTCGCCGAGTACCGGGTCGAGGGGGATGAGGCGGTCCTCGGCGAGATGCGGGTGCGGCTGTCCAGCGAGACGATCAAGGCGATCGCGGACGAGGGCGGCGACCGCGTCATCCTGGGCTTCCGGCCCGAGGCCGTCGAGGTGGTCGGCGACACCGACACGGACCACCCGGCCTTCCCGATCACCGTCACGGTCGTCGAGGAACTCGGCTCGGACGCCTTCCTGTACGGCCAGTACGCCGGCACGACCGACCCGGTACTGCGCGAACAGACGGTCATCGCGCGCGTCGACCCCAACGCGCCGCCGGCCAAGGGCGCCCAGGTCCGCCTGCGGATCCTGCCGGGCAAGGAACGGCTCTTCTCCGTGGTCACCGGCCGGCGGCTGTCCACCTGACCGCCGTGATCGTGGCCTGCGGTGAGGCGCTGGTCGACCTGGTCCCGCGGCGGGACGGCGACGGGTACGCCGCCCGGCCGGGGGGCAGCCCGGCCAACGTCGCCGCCGGGCTCGGGCGGCTCGGCGTCGAGGTCGCGCTGCTCGCCAGGATCGCGGACGACGGGTTCGGCCGGCTCCTGCGAGCGCACCTGGTTGGCTCGCACGTCGATCTGAGCATCGCCCTCCCCGCCGCCGAGCCGACGACGCTGGCCGTCGTCACCCTCGACCCGGAGGGGGCCGCCGAGTACTCCTTCTATGTCGAGGGCAGCGCCGACGGCGGCTGGGAGCCCGGTCAGCTGCCGTCGGAGCTGGCAGGTGGCTGCCTGCACGTGAGCGGGTCACTCGCGCTGGCCGTACCGACGATGGGCGACACCCTGGAGTCGCTGCTCCTGCGGGAGCGATCCCGGCGCACTCTCGCCTTCGACCCGAACCTGAGGCCGCGGCTGGCCCGCGATCCCGCCCGCCTGCGGGCGCGGCTCGATCGCTGGATCGCCCTGGTCGACCTGGTCAAGGTGAGTTCCGACGACCTCGCCTGGGTCTCGCCGGGCGAGCCTGTGGAGGCCGTCGCGGCCCGCTGGCGGGAGCGCGGGCCCGCCCTCGTCGTCGTGACGCGCGGAGCCGCGGGGGTCCACGCGCTCGGGCCCGGCGGGCCGGTCGACCTGCCCGCGCCACGGGTACGGGTCGCCGACACCGTCGGCGCGGGCGACGCGTTCATGTCCGGCCTGCTCGCCGCTCTCGACCGGGACGGCAGGCTGCCCAGGGACCGGCTCGCCGCCATCCCCGCCGACGCGCTGACCGCGGCGCTCACCCAAGCCCAGCGCGTGGCTGCCCTCACCTGCACCCGGGTGGGGGCCGAACCGCCCTGGCAACGGGAACTGGACTCCTGGGGCGCCAACTCTTTCAAATATTCATGAATTTTGTGAATTTAATGTAGCGTGCAAGGTATGACATACGCGATCTCCGTGTCCGGCCTGGTCAAATCGTTCGGCCAGACGCGTGCGCTGGACGGCCTCGAGCTGAACGTCCACGAGGGCGAGGTCCACGGCTTCCTCGGCCCCAACGGGGCGGGAAAGTCCACCAGCATCCGGATCCTGCTCGGCCTGATGCGCGCCGACGCGGGCCAGGCGCAGCTACTCGGCGGCGACCCCTGGGCCGACGCCACCGAGCTGCACCGCCGCCTGGCGTACGTGCCCGGCGACGTCACCCTGTGGCCCAACCTCTCCGGCGGCGAGGTGATCGACCTGCTGGGACGGCTGCGCGGCGGGGTCGACGAGCGGCGCAAGACCGGCCTGATCGACCGGTTCGAGCTGGACCCGCGTAAGAAGGGCCGGGCCTACTCCAAGGGCAACCGGCAGAAGGTGGCGCTGGTGGCCGCGCTGGCCTCCGACGTGGAGCTGCTCATCCTCGACGAGCCGACCTCTGGCCTGGACCCGCTGATGGAGGCGGTCTTCAGGGACTGCGTCGCCGAGGAGAAGGCGCGCGGCCGTACCGTGCTGCTGTCCAGCCACATCCTGTCGGAGGTGGAGGCGCTCTGCGACCGGGTGAGCATCATCAGGGCCGGGCGCGTCGTCGAGTCGGGCACCCTGCCGGAGCTGCGCCACCTGACCCGAACATCCGTGGTCGCGGAGGTGGCGAGCTCACCGTACGACCTGGCGGACCTGCCCGGAGTGCACGATCTCCACATCTCGGGCACGCGGGTCAGTTGCCAGGTCGAGCCCCGCCATCTCGACGAGCTGTTCGGCCGGCTGACCACGCTGGGGCTGCGCGGCGTCACCGCGGCGCCACCGACGCTGGAGGACCTGTTCATGCGGCACTACAAGACGGCGTCGAACAGCTCGCACGAGCGTCCGGCGGAGAACGCCCGATGAGCGCCCTGACCGGAACCGGCACGCTCGTCCGGCTCGTCGTCCGCCGTGACCGTCTCATCCTCCCCCTGTGGGGCCTGCTGGCCGCGGTCTACCCGTCGGCCATCGCCCGCAGCACCGCCGACCTCTACCCGACCGCCGAGGCACTGCGCGGCGTGGCCGGTACGGCGATGGCCAACCCCTCGCAGCAGGCCATGCGCGGTCCGGTGTTCGAGGCGAGCGTGGGCGGCCTGACCGCGCACACCGTGGGCATGTCCGGCGCCATACTGCTCGGGCTGGTGAGCATGCTCCTGGTGATCCGGCACAGCAGGGTCGAGGAGGAGTCCGGCCGCCGTGAGCTCGTCGGCGCGGGAGTGGTGGGCAGGCACGCGCCGTTGACCGCGGTGCTGGCCGTGGTGTTCACCGCCAACCTGATGATCGCCGTCCTCATGGCGGGCACGCTCATCGGCGCGGGGCTGCCCGCCTCCGGGTCCTTCGCGCTGGCCCTGTCGCTGGCCGCCACCGGATGGACGTTCGCCGCGGTCGGCGCCGTCGCCGCGCAGTTGACGGAGAGCGCGGCGGTGGCCAGGGGGATAGGTCTCGGCGTGTTCATCGTCTGTTTCCTGATCCGCGCGGTCGGCGACTCGAGCGGGTCGGCCTGGCTGTCGTGGGTGTCGCCGCTGGGCTGGACGCTGCGGGCACGAGCGTTCGCGGGCGAGCGCTGGTGGATCTTGGCGCTGCTCGTGGCCTTGGCCGTCGTGCTGGCGGGCGCCGCCTATCGGTTGTCGGCCCGCCGCGACCTGGCCGCCGGCGTCCTGCCCGCGCGGCTCGGACCCGCGACGGCGACGCCTGCGCTCGACAGCGCACCGGCCCTGGCCTGGCGGCTGCACCGCGGTCAGCTTGCGGCCTGGACCGCCGGCTTCGCCGCGGGCGGTCTCGCGCTGGGTGGTGCCGTCTCCGGCGGAATCGAAGCCCAGCTCAACGCTCCGCAGATCATGGAGATGATCGCCAGAGTGGGGGGCGAGAACGCCGAACCGGCCGACTTCTTCGTCAACTACCTGCTGTCCATGCTCGCCTGGATCATCGCCGCGTACGGCATCCTGTCCGCGCTCCGGCTGCGGACCGAGGAGACGGCCGGGCGCGCCGACCTGGTGCTGGTGACCCCGACGAGCCGCGTCCGCTGGGCGCTCAGCCACCTGTTCATGGCCGTGGTCGCGCCCGCGACGGCACTGGCGGCACTGGGCGCGGGAACCGGACTCGCGTACAGCGCGAGCAGCGGCGACCCGGGCAAGTTCCCGGTGGTGCTGGGGGCCGCGCTGGCCTACCTGCCCGCCGTGTGGGTGATGACGGGGATCGCGGTCCTGCTGGCCGGGCTGCTGCCCCGCCTGTCCGTGGCCGCGTGGGGGATCTGGGTGGTGTTCATCCTGCTCGACGTGTTCGGCATGCTGGGGCAGGTCGACGCTTCGGTGCTGAACCTCATCCCGTTCGTGCACGTGCCGTGGGTCGTACTCGGGCAGACGGCGGTGGCGCCGCTACTCCTCCTGACCGCGATCGCCGCCGTCCTCGGTGTCGCCGGGCTCGCCGGTCTGCGCCGCCGCGACATCGCGTGACTCCAATTCCTGCCACTTGACCATCAGTTGGGGGACCTCCCGGCGCAGGAAGCCGAAGAAGCGCCGGGTCTCCTCCAGCCGAGCCCCCACGGGCGTGTCCAGGTCGAAGACCTCAAGCCCCTCCCTGGCGCCCTCCTCGAAACGGCGGAAGATCGCGTCGCTGGACAGTGCCGCCGTGAACCACGCCACGTGATCGATGCGATAGCTGTCCCGCCGCTCCCCCGGATCGCGCTCGCGGGCCACCATTCCCACGTGCATCAGGTATTTGACCGCGCCGGAGATCGCCGGCGGCCCCACCTGGAGCCGCTCGGCGAGCTCTGCCGCGGTCAGCCTGCCGTCGTCCGAGACGAGCAACGCGGCGAAGACCCTGGCCGCCATCCGGGGATAGCCGGACTCGGACATGATCATGGCGAACCGCTCCAGGAAGCCCTGAGCGTCGAGTGTCATCCGCCTGAGTTTACACAATTCACGAAATGCATGAAGGCGCGGTAGCGCCTGGTGAGGAGCGCTACCGCGCGACGACGGCCGCTAGGCGAGGCCCAGCAGGACCCTGATCGGGCCGAGGGCGAAGTAGACGGCGAACAGGGCCGCGACCACCCACAGCAGCGGGTGGACCTCCCTGGCCTTGCCCTTCGCCACCTTGATCAGCACGTAGCTGATGAAGCCCGCGCCGATGCCGTTCGAGATGGAGTAGGAGAACGGCATGATGACGATGGTCAGGAAGGCCGGGATGGCCATCTCGTAATCGCTGAAGTCGATGTCCTTGACCGAGGTCATCATCATGAACCCGACCACGACCAGCGCGGGCGCCGCCGCCTCGTACGGCACGACCACCACGAGCGGCGCCAGGACGATGGACGCCAGGAACAGCACACCGGTGACCACGCTGGCCAGACCGGTGCGAGCGCCTTCGGCGACACCGGAGGCCGACTCGATGTAGGTGGTGTTCGACGACACCGAGCCGGCGCCGCCCACGGCCGCGCCGATCGAGTCGACCAGCAGGATCTCGCGGGTACGCGGCAACTGCCCGTCGGGCTGGACCAGATCCGCCTGGCGGCCGACACCGACGATGGTGCCCATCGTGTCGAAGAAGTCGGTGACCAGCAGGGTGAACACCAGCAGCACGACGAGCACGACCGAGATCCGGCTGAACGCCCCGATCGGGTCGAACTCGGTGAACAGCGTCAGCGGGTTGTGGAAGCCGAAGATCTGCTCGGGCAGCGTGGGCACGTTCAGCATCCAGCCGTCAGGGTTGCCCTTCTCGGCCGCCGAGCCGGACTTGGTGATCGCTTCGACGATCATGGCGAGGACGGTGGTGCCGACGATGCCGATGAGAATGGCGCCCTTGGTCCTGCGGGCCACGAGCACGGCGGTGGTCAGCAGGCCGATGACGAAGACGAGGACCGGCCACGAGGTGAGGTTGCCCGAGATGCCGAGCTCCAGCGGGGTGCCCGCGGCCTTGCGGACGAAGCCCGCGTCCACGAAGCCGATCAGCGCGATGAACAGGCCGATGCCGACGCTGATGGCGGTCTTGAGCTGGGCCGGGATGGCGTTGAACACCGCCACCCTGAACCCGGTCAGCACCAGCACCGCGATGATCACACCTTCGAGGAACACCAGGCCCATGGCCTCCTCCCAGCTCATCTGGGAGGCGATGTTGAAGGTGACGAAGGCGTTCAGGCCGAGTCCCGCCGCCATCGCGAAGGGCACCCTGCCGACCACCCCCATGAGGATGGACAGGAGGCCCGCCACGAAGGCGGTACCGGCCGCGACCAGCGGGACGTTGGCGGTCAGGCCGTCACCGATGAACTGCCCCTCCACGTCCTTGCCGTTGGCGATGATGATGGGGTTGAGCACCACGATGTACGCCATCGTGAAGAACGTGGCCAGGCCGCCGCGAACCTCGCGGGACACGGTCGACCCACGTTGGGTGATGGAAAAGAAACGGTCGAGCTTGGAGGGGGTTGTGTCACTCACGCGCGAAGAGTGACAGGGCTCGCGACCTGCGAAAAGATCCGGTAACCGGATCGAGACCCTTTTGCTCCCTTATCGCGCGAAACGGCATGTCGACTACGCTGGATCACGTGAAGCAGCCATGGCGTCCGGATCCGGAGCCGCTCAAGACGAACGACCGCGCGGCGATCCTCGCCGGCACGGGCCTGTGGGCGGTCGCGCTGGTCGTGCTGCTGATCCTGCGGCCACCGCCCGAGCACTCCTGGTGGATCTGGACGTGCGTGACGGGCATCGCCTTCGGCGGCTTCGGCTACTGGTTCGTCAGCCGCATGCACCGCAGGCGATCCCGCCCGGAGGAGACACCCGCGCTCTCCTCCGAGCTTCCCACCAAGGACTCCCCCGCCGGTTAGGACAGGTCGGCCTCGGCCAGCAGCAGCGGCACCGCGCCGGGATCGCGCAGCAGCGCCGCCACCGCGAGCCGGTCGCCCCACTGCCCCGACGCCCAGGCCAGCCCTCGGGCCAGCCCCTCCACGCCCGAGCAGTGCACCGCGCCCTCGAAGAAGCGCCACGCCACCGGCACCCCGTCGACCAGCAGCTTCTCGTGCGCCACATAGGTGTCGGGGGCGGCTGGGAGCAGCGACTTCACCTCACGGGGCACCTGCCGTACCTCGCCGGTCGAGGTGACCTCGCCGGGTGCGATCTCGCCCGCCAGCGGCAGGTCGAGCAGCTCCGACAGCGCCTCGGCCAGGTCGAAGGGGGCCAGCACCAGCGGCCGGTCCACGACGAGCTGAAGCAGGTCGGGGGCCTCGACCACGACGGCGTCCTCGGCCTCGGCCACGACGATGTCGCCGCCGAGCACCGCGCGCACCGACGACGGCGGGGCCACCCGGGACGGCTCCACCGCCGCCAGGGCCATCCACAGCGCCCTGAGCTGCGCGCGGTCGACCTCGGTCGACTCGTCGGCCATCAGTTCCAGCAGTTCCTCGGGGCCGCCGTGCGAGGTGAGCAGGTCGCCGAGGGTGGTGCGTACGCCGATCATCGCCTGCGCGGCCTCGTCCAGGCCCGCCGGGGCGTCGCCGTACAGGCCGTACAGCAGCGGGTCGCCGCCGGGCACCCGCAGCTCCATCGGCTTGCGCCCGCCGAGCACCGGGTGATGGGACAGCCACCAGGCGGTGTAGGAGGGCACCTCGACGGTCTCGCCGCCCGCGACCACCCGCAGCGGGTGCAGGGCGGCGCGCAGCGGCGGCCGGGTGAGCAGCGCCAGCGCGGCGGGCCAGTCGGAGATCAGCTCCAGGTCGCGGACCGCGGCGAACTCCGGCACCACGGGCGGCACGTCGAGATCGGGCAGCAGGTCGAGGACGGCGTCCAGCCACTCGTCCTCGCGGTCGAGGTCGTGGTCGCAGTCGTCCTGGTCGAGCAGCACGTCGGAGTCGTTGACCACGGCGAAGCCGTCGAGCACGCCCGCCGCGGCCAGGACCCGCGAGCCGTAGGTGTCGACCAGCTCGGGTGCGGCCACCCCGAAGTTCGCGTCGTCGCCGATCAGCCCGGCCAGCGTGCCACCGGCCAGCAGCAACTCGCCCGCCGGGTACAGCTCGCCGTCGGCGCCGCGCAGCGCCAGCTCCGACAGCCACGGGGCCTCGCCCGCGCTCAGCCCCGCCGCGTCGACCAGCGACAGCACGGCGCGCGCCACCGGGTCGGGCTCGGGGCTGTCCAGCGACTCGGCGACGGCGGCCTTGGTGAGCGAGTCCTCCAGCACGGTGCGCGGGGTGGCCTCGGCGGCGCCCAGGCGCAGCAGCAGCGGATCCGCGGCGTCCGGGTGCACGATGCGCAGGCCCAGCGGGGCCAGGTCGAGCGGGGTCGCCGCGCTCAGGATCAGCGTGCCGCGCGGGCCGCGGACCAGCCGGCCGTCGGCCAGCGGGACGGGCAGCGCGCCCAGCGCCTCGGGGTCGTCGGCGGGCAGCACCGCGTACAGCGAGCGCCACCACGCCGGGTCGGTGCCCTCGATGGCGTCGCCCGACAGCAGGTCGACCACGTCGGCCAGCTCCACCCGCCGCACCTTGAGCGCGGCCATCGCGGGATGCCGGGCCGGCCACCCGGCGGGCAGCAGCCCCGGCACGATGCCCGCGATCACGTCGAGCAGCTCGCCGGGCCCGGCGACCACGGCCGCCTCCTCACCCGCGACGACCCACCCGTCCTCGCCCGCCTCCCTGGCGGGCGGCTCGACGGTCCACTCGGCGTCAGGATCGTAGAGCTCCGCGTCGGCGAACGAGGGCGTCCGTACGGCGGGCGCCGGAGCCGACAGCGCGGGCAGCAGCGGAGTGCCGGGCAGCAGGCGCAGGATCTCCCGCCTGACCCTGGCGTCCAGCTCGCCCTTGCCCATCAGCGCCGGAACCAGGTCGAGCAGCTTCGGCGCACGCGGCAGCTCCCGCAGCAACCGGACGTAGACCTCGGCCACCCGCGCCACCAGGAAGTCGGTGAGCGGCCCCTTGGCGACGTGGCGGCGGTCGGTGGCCAGCGGGAAGGAGGCGATGAGCAGGGCGGGCAGGTCGATCGGCTCGTCGGAGGGGGTCGGCGCGTGCAGCACGGCGGGCACCGTCGCGGGCAGCGCCTTCGGCAGCCCGTCCGCCGTCACCGGCACCGCCCAGCGGACCGACCAGTGGGGGCGGGCCCGCTCCTCGGTGGGCCGGTCCGCGAACAGCTCCGCCACCTGCTCGGGCGTGAACTCGCCCGCGGCCGACACCACATGCCAGCCGTTCGGCAGCACGGTGCGCGTCTCGCCGTCGACCTCGATCTCGATGGCGGTCAGGGCGGGCATGCCGAGCAGCAGGGCGGGACTCGTCTCCTCCAGCATCCGGTGGACCGCCCCGGCCGCCGCGGCGTCGCGCAGCGGGAGCCGTACGACGGTGTCGAACCCCTCGGGCACCGGCAGCGGCTCGGACGGGAACGGCAGGCGCAGCATCGGCACATGTCCCGCGCGGTCGGCCAGCTCGCCCGCCAGCACCGGCTCGGCGGCCACCAGCGCCGCCGTCTCCTCCCGGGACCAGCGCACCGCGCCCGAGTCACGCGAGCCGATCGCGGGCGCGTCACAGACCGACACCACGGCCGCGAAGCCCACGCCGAAGCGCCCGGCCGCGCCCGCGTGGTCGCGCTTGGCCGACACGCGCAGGGTGGACAGCCCTTCCACACCGGCGGCTTCGAGTGGGGCGCCGGTGTTGGCGGCGGTCAGCACGCCTTCGGCCAGCGACAGCCGGAGCACTCCGGGGACGCCGGCCCGCAGCGCGGCGTCGGCGGCGTTCTGCGCGAGCTCGACGATCAGCCGGTCGCGGTAGCCGCCGAGCGCGAAGTCCTCTTCGGCGTTGGCGTCCTCCCGGAAACGGGCGGGCGAGGCGGTCCACGCGGCGAGCACGGCGGCCCGCATCCGGTCTGTGTCGAAAGTGTCGGTCATGGTCTGAGTCCAATGAGAGAAGGGGCTCGCCGTAGGTTAGCGGCCCCCACCGACACGCGAGTCAGGAGTGACCGAGCTCCTCCGACGAGGATTCGTCGACCGAGCCCGCCTCGTCGACCATCAGGTCGAAACCCAGGTCGTCGAGGATCGGCGTGGCCTGTTCCGGCGACGGCGGCATGACGGCGGCCTCGGAGTGCGCGCCGCAGCCGTGGTCGGCGGCGACCACCTTGCCGTCGTCGGGGGCGTACTCGTTGGCGCACACGCCGAACTTCTGCCGCAGCCCGCCGGCCAGCGGCCAGTAGAAGCCGCAGGTGGAGCACTGCGCGGGCGCGGCGTGCGCGAGCGGGGTGTGCGGGCCGTGGTCGCCCGAGTGCCAGCGTCTGGCCGCCCGGTCCCGGCCGATGGCCGAGAGGACGCGAGCACGGCCGAGACCGTACTCGAAGATCATCTGGTGGTCGACCTCCTCGTCCGCCTCGGTGAAACCGGGCACGAGGCGGTCGTCGTCCTCCGCGGTCGGCAGCAGGTCGCCCACGCCGAGGTCGCCGGGGCGCAGCCGCTCGCTCCAGGGCAGCCACTCGGGCGCCATGAGCGCGCCGGAGCCCGGCAGCAGGACCGCCTCGCTGACCGTGACGTTCTTGGCGCGCGAGGCTCTGGTGACGGTGACGGCCCAGCGCCAGCCGCGGTAGGCGCGGTCCAGGCAGGCGAAGAAGTGGGTGACGATGCGGTCGCCCTCGGCCTCGTAGCCGAGATGGTCGCCCGCCTCCAGTGGCAGGGCGAGCTCCCGCGCGGCGGCCCGCGCCAGCTCGACGGCGGCGACACAGGCCTGATCGGGCGCGGAGGCGCGCGTCCTGGTCCGGATCATCGGGACGCCTCGGCCTCAAGGTGCTGTTCGCTCACACTTCATTCTCACCTATGGCGGGACCTGAGCGTACCCATGTCCGGTCGAGACCAGAATCGGGTAAGACTGGTAAGCGTGGCGGAGGCTTGGGAGCAAGCTCGACAGATCTCGCGCCGTGTCGGCCGGGCGTTGGCGGGCGCGGGCCGAGCCACCGCGCGCGCCGGGCGCTCGACGGCCAACGGCACCAAGCGTTTCGGCGTGGCCACGGCCAGCGGCGCGCAGCGCGTCGGCCAGGCGACCAGGCGGCTGACGCACGCGCAGGGCGCCGGCCGGACCGGCCTCGGGCGGCTGATCGAGGTGACCGCGGCCAACAGCGCCGGCGACGCCCTGGTCACGATCGCACTGGCCGGCACCATCTTCTTCGGCCTGCCGGTCAACGAGGCGCGCGGCCCCGTCGCCCTCTATCTGATGATCACGATGATCCCGTTCGCGGTGGTGGCGCCGTTCGTGGGGCCGGTGCTCGACCGTTTCAGATCCGGCCGCCGCTACGTGATGGCCGGCACGCTGTTCGCCAGGGGTCTGCTCTGCTTCGCGATGGCCGCGGCCGTCGGGCCCGGCGACCTGCTCACCCTGTTCCCGGCCGCGCTGGCGGTGCTCGTGCTGTCCAAGGCGTACAGCGTCTCCCGGGCGGCGATCATGCCGAGTGTGCTGCCCGCCGACATCACGCTGGTCAGCGCCAACGCCCGGGTGGCGCTGTTCTCCCTGGTCGCCGCGGGCATCATGGTGCCCGTCGCGACCGGGCTGATCGCCTGGCTCGGCGTCGCCTGGGCGCTGCGCATCGCGATGGTGGTCTTCTTCGCGCTCGGCGTCTACGCCATCCGGTTGCCGCGCCACGTCGACGCCCCCGATCTGGAGGAGGACGGGGAGCGCGGGTCGCGCTGGCGCACCCTGCTCAACGTGGGCCCGGCGGTCGGCGAGGCGATGCGGGCCAATGTCGCGATCCGCCTGTTCTCCGGCTTCCTGCTGTTCTACCTGCTGTTCCTGGTCCAGGAGGGCCGGTTCAAGGAACTGTCGGCGGCGCCCACGATCGCGCTGCTGGCCATCGCGGCGGGCCTCGGCGGGTTCGTAGGCGCGGCCGTGGCCAACTGGGCGCGCAACCACTCACCGCAGCTCATCGTGCTGGCCACGCTCGCGCTGACGGTGCTGACCACCGCGGTCGCCGCCTTCTTCTTCGGCCTGTGGGCGGCCGTGGCCGTCGCCCTGGTGGTGGCCTTCGCGCAGGAGCTGGGCAAGCTGGCCCTCGACGCGATCGTGCAGCGGGAGATCGGCGAGGAGGTGCGCTCGTCCACGTTCGGTGTGGTCGAGGCGCTGCTCCAGCTCACCTGGGTGTTCGGCGGGCTGGTCGGGCTACTGGTGTCGCTGTCGCCGAACGGCACCGCCGCGCTCACCGGCGCCGCCGTGGTGCTCGCCGTGGGGCTGGGCTGGCTGCTGGTCCGCCGCAGGGGCCGGATGAAGGCGCGCGACGACCGGGTCAGGGGCGAGCGGGCGACAGCCGGCGAGGAGGAGCGACCGGCTCGCCCGCCGAGGCAGCCCGACCAGATCGACTCCACCAAGCCCCTGACCAACCCGCACGGCTGAGCCGCGCGGTCAGGCGTCGAGGTCGTCGGCGACGGCCCGGAGCACCTGGGCGATCTTCTTGGCGTGCACCGCTTCCGGGTGCTTGCCCCGCTGGTAGGACGTCGAGACCCCGTCGAGGAGCTTGATCAGGTCCTCGACGATGACGACCATCTCGTCCGGCTTCTTCCGCTTGCCCTTGGGCTTGGTCTTGGCGAGCGTCGGCGGCTGCTCAAGGATCCTGACCGACAGGGCCTGCTGGCCGCGCCGGCCCTCCGCCACGCCGAACTCGACCTTCTGGCCCGGCTTGAGAGGTTCCGCGCCAGTGGGAAGCGCGGAGGAATGCACGAAGACCTCACCGCCGTCGTCGCGGGTGAGGAAGCCGAAGCCCTTGTCGGCGTCGTACCACTTGACCTTGCCACTCGGCACAGGGGGGACCTCGTTCAGACAGTCGAAAGGATGAATGGAAGTAGGTTATGCCCACTGAGCCCCGGGGGCGACCGGGTAATTCCGTCGTGTTTCACACAAGAGCGCTTTGCGGCTTCCAGTCGTCGAACCAAGCCGCGAACTCGGTCAGATCGGTCAGCGCCACATCGGCTCCGTGATCACGCAGTTCTCCCACCGTGTAGGGGCCTGTCGCGACCGTCACGCTGACGGCGCCTCCCGCTCGCGCCGCCTCGATGTCGGCGACGTGGTCTCCAACATAAGCCGCCGCGCCGAAGCGCGCGAGCGCCGAGCCCTTGTCCGCGCCGAACACCGATCCGACCACCTCGTCCACGTCGAATCCGAGCAGTTCCACGGTGCTCCTGGCGTCGCGGACGTTCTTGCCCGTGACCACGATGACCCGGCCTCCGGCGGCGCGCACGGCCTCGACGGCCGCGTACGCGCCGGCCATCGCGGTGTGCGCGGGCACGCCGACGTCCGGGTAGATCTCCCGGAACAGAACAATGGCCGCGGGGATCTCCTCCACCGGCAGCCAATTGGCGAGTTCGCGTTCCAGCGGCGGCCCGAGCCTGGTGATGATGGCGGCGCTGTCGATGGCGATGCCGAGCCGCAGCGCCAGTTCGTCGTAGACGGCCGCGATGCCCGCGCGGGTGTCCGCCAATGTCATGTCCAGGTCAAAACCAACCGAATTCCCCACATAGGCAGCATGCCAAAGTCCCAAGGGTTCCGCGTACCGGCCGCAGTTGTGGGACCCGCCCGGACAGGGAAGAAAGGAATTACTTATCCACCGGTGTCGCGGCTCCCCCGCCACCGGTCCGCACCGGCGTGCCGCGCCAGGAGGCCGTGAGCAGCGGTTAAGGTCCTTACGGAGGTATCAGGAAAGACATGACCAGATCCACACGTGAGCGGATCATTGACGAGGCTCTGCGGCTGTTCGCCGAGCGGGGCTACTCCGCCACGTCGGTGGCCGAGATCGAGGCCGCAGCGGGGCTCTCGCCCGGCGCCGGCGGGCTCTATCGGCACTTCAAGTCGAAGTACGAGGTGCTGGCCGCGGCGATGCACGAACACGCCGCCCGCACCCGCTCGCAGGTGGCCGAGAGCCTCGCCCAGCTCGACACCATGGAGACCGCCTCCACCGCGCTCGACGACCGGCTCGCGCACCTGTGCCGGGCCGGCCTGGCGAAGGTACGCGAGGAGAGCGAGCTGACCCGGGTGTTCTTCCGCGATCTCAGCCAGTTCCCAGAACTGGTCGCGGTGGTGCGCGAGGGGCTGCTGCAGCCGATGTTCGACGCGATCACCACCTGGTTCCGCGCCCAGCCCGAGTACGCACGGGCCGACCTCGACTGGAACGGCATCGGCGCGGTCCTGGGCGGCGCGGTCGTGCACTACCGGCTGTTCCAGGAGACCGTGGGCGAGTCGCCGGGACACACCGAGAAGGACCAGTTCGTCGCCGCGTGGGTGCGTCTGGCCGTGGGGCTGGTGCCGAGCCCGGCGCCGGTCAGCTGACGTCGAACAGGCGGTAGGCCAGCCAGACCACGCCGAGTCCGGTGCCGACCATGAACATGACCCCGCTGACCGCGAAGAACTGCTCCACGAACGGGGCGAACCCCTGCCGATCACCGACCCGCAGGGCGCCGAAGATGACACCGCCCACCACGTAACCGAACAGCGGGGCGCCGAGCCCGGTCAGCCGGTCCCGGAGCGACCAGTCGTCGCTCAACAGGATCAGCACCGCGCCGATCGCCCAGACGATCACCGGCACCTGGAAGATCGCGAGCGCCGGAAGGTCGAAGGGAACCAGCAGTGCGGCGACGACCAGGACGGCCATCGCGGCCGTCTCACGGGGATGCATGCCGACGATGGTCCTGGCGTCCCGGCCGCCGGTGGCCATCGGGTTTGCCCTGGCCATCGCGGCCCGGCGCAGCCCGGCGAAGGGCAGCCCCCTGGCCCCAGCAGGCCGTACGCCGGGGGCGCGGTCGTCGACGATTCTCGGGAAGGTCGCCGTGCCCGTGCTCTTCATCTCGGGCGTCTCGCCCGCCGACAGCCGCCTGGCCTCCCGCTGGACGAGCGCGGCCGGGTCGCCGTACCTGGCCAGCAGCCTGGCGACCTGTCTGGGGTTCTCGCTGCCCGCGCGCTCGGCCTCGATCCTGGCCCGCAGCCGCTTGACGAAGTCGAGCCTGTGGTCCTGGCGGAGCACGCCGTGAGCGGCGTCGGCGGCCTTGCTCACATACTCCAGGACCAGCTGGTCGGCTCGCTCGATCACACCAGCCATGCTGCCCGAACCGGGCGGATTATTCGCCCTATCCAAGGGAAATCGCTGTGCGACATACCATTGCAGGGATGGAATTCACCGAGTGGCTCAGGGAGCGCACCGACCGGCAACTGGGCGCGCTGGTTGCGGCGCGGCCGGAGCTGGTCACGCCGGTGCCGGCCCATCTGGAGGGCCTCGCCGCGCGAGCGGGCAGTCCTTCGGCGATCGGCCGTGTCCTGGACCGGCTCGACCGCTTCACACTGGCCCTGGTCGAGACGCTCGCCGCGCTTCCCGAACCGCTCAGCCTGACCAGGCTGAGCGACCTGGTGGGCAGGGCGGTCACCGAGGGCGAGGCGGACCTCGGACCCGCCCTCGACCGGCTGCGCACGCTCGCCCTGGTCTTCGGCCCCGACGAGGAGCTGCGCCTGGCGCCGGGCGTGCGCAAGGTCCTCGACGACCCCGCGGGCCTCGGCCCGCCCGCCGCCGACGTCTTCCGGCACCACCCACCCGAGCAGCTCGACGAGCTGGCCGACGACATCGCCCCCGGCACCACCGGCACCGGCAAGGAACGCCTGGTCGCCGCCCTCGCCGACCCCGGCAAGCTCATCGACGCGGTGTCCCCGCAGGCCAAGGCCGCGCTGGAGGAGCTGGCCTGGGGGCCGCCGAGCGGGCGGGTGCCCAACGCCCGGCGGGAGGTGCGCATCGGCACGGCGCGCTCCCCGATCGAGGAGCTGCTGGCCAGGGCGCTGCTCGGCGCCACCGGCGAGGAGAGCGTCGCGCTGCCCCGCGAGGTCGGCCTCTACCTGCGCGACGGCCGCGTGCACCGCGACCTCACCGCGCTCCCGCCGCCCCTGGACGGCGCGGCCCGCGACCAGGCGCTCGCCGACCGTACGGCGGCCGGGCAGGCGTTCACGTTCGTCCGGTCGGTGGAGGAGCTGTGCGAGCGCTGGGGCCTCGACCCGCCCGCCGTCCTACGCACCGGCGGTCTCGGCGTACGCGACCTCAAACGTACGGCCGGACAGCTCGACCTGCCCGAATGGGCCGCCGCCCTGGTGATCGAGACCGCCCACGCGGCCGGGCTGGTCGCCACCGGCGGCTCGGTCGACGGCGAGTGGCTGCCGACCGCGGCCTACGACGCCTGGCGGATCAGGAGCACCCAGGACCGGTGGGTCACCCTGGCCGTCACCTGGCTGCACACCGACCGGGTACCCGGCATCGTGGGTGAGCGCGACGAGCGCGACCGCCTGCTCAACGCCCTGCACACCGACCTGCGCCGGGCCGCCGCGCCCGAGGTCCGGGTGGCCACCCTCAAGGTGCTGGCCGCCGCGCCGGGCCTCGCCCCCACCCGCGAGTCGGTGCTCGACCGGCTGTCTTGGGAGCAGCCGCGGCGACGCGGGCCGATGCGCGACCAGCTCACCGAGTTCACCCTGCGCGAGGCGGAACAGGTCGGCCTCACCGGTCTGGGCGCGCTGTCCGAGCACGGCCGTACGCTGCTCGGCGGCGACCAGAGCGCCGCAGCGGCCGTGCTCGCGCCGCTGCTGCCCGAACCCGTCGACCACGTGCTGCTGCAGGCCGACCTGACCGCGGTCGCGCCCGGCCCGCTGACCAGCGAGCTGAGCCGCTGGCTGACGCTGGCCGCCGACATCGAGTCCAAGGGCGGCGCGACCGTCTACCGCTTCAGCGAGTCCTCGGTCCGCCGGGCCCTCGACGCGGGCCAGGGGGCCGACGAGCTGCTGTCCATGCTGCAGCGCCACTCGGCCACGCCGGTGCCGCAGCCGCTGGCGTACCTGGTGGGCGACATCGCCCGGCGGCACGGTCGCGTCCGGGTCGGCACGGCCAGCGCCTACATCCGCTGCGACGACCCCGCCATGCTCGACCAGATCACCGCCGACCGCAGGTCGGCGCAGCTCCGGCTGCGCCGCCTGGCGCCGACGGTGATCGCCTCGCGTACCTCCAGGGCGGCGCTCGTCGACTCGCTTCGCGCCATGGGTTACGCCCCCGTGGCCGAGTCGCTCGACGGGGACGTCATCATCACCCAGCTCGACACCAGGCGTACCGAGGGACTGCCGCCGGCCAAGACGTACTCCTCCTTCAACGGGCTGGACGGCGAGGTCGTGGCGGCGGCCGTGCGCGCGCTGCGGGCGGGTGACTCCGCGCACCGGGCGCGCAGGGAGCCCGTGGCGGCGCCCGCTGGACAGGTGCCGCGCGGGCCGGCCACCGCGACGATCTCGACCCTGCAGGACGCCATCCGGCGGGGTGTGCGGGTGTGGATCGGCTACCTCGACTCGCAGGGCCAGGCGACCAGCCGCATCCTGGAACCGGCCCGGATGGAGGGCGGCTACCTGACCGCCTACGACGAGACCCGCGCGGCGGTCCACCGCTTCGCCCTCCACCGGATCACCGGAGTCGCCGGTCTCTGAGATCAGAACCGCCGGCCGTTCAGTCTGCTTTCCGGCGGGTCCTGGGCGAGGAAGTCGCGCGTCCGCTTGTTGATCAGGTCGGCGATGCGCGACTTGGCGTCGGCCTCGGCGCGCCGCCTGCCGACTTCCAGCTCCTCCCGCCGTTTGCGCAGGTCCTCGCTCTTCTCCTCCCTTTCCTGCTTCAGTTCGCCCGCCTGGGCGTGCTCCCGGGTCTCGATCAGCTCGCGGTGCAGCCGTTCGCGGCTCCTGTTCTCCGCTTCGACCAGGCGGTCGTACACGGCGGTGCCGCCCATCAGCTTGACCAGGACGGGCAGGCAGTCGACGAGGAGCATGAGCAGGCGGAGCAGCCAGGTGAACGACCAGAGGAAGGCGTCCTCGCCGGTGAGGGCGTCCAGGGCGCGCTTGCGTTCCAGCAGGCCGATGGCGTCATCCTCGCCGGGCATCGCCGCGAGGCGCCGGTCCACGGCGGCCTGGACGGTCCGCTTGTAGTCGCCGCCGGTGGTCGCCACCTCGCCGCCGCCGTCGAGGACCCGCCGGTCCAGCGTGTCCAGCCTGCGGGCGTTCTCCTGGATCCGCTGGTCCCGCGCGAACGCCTCCAAAGCGTCGTAGGCCCGCAGGCAGCGCGGGCCGTAGCCGATCCTGCCGCTGAGGCCGGGCCGGTCATCGCCCCGGCACTCGCCGGTGGCGTCGTCCTTCAATCGCTTGTACTCGGCCTTGTCCTGGCGGAGGCGTGTCGCCAGCCTGTCCCGCTCGGCCATGAGGGTGCTGAGCGCGACGCTCGCCTCCTCGGGGCGTACGGCGGACAGGCTCATGCCCGCGCAGCCTGTCGCCGGGGGCTCCTTCGGCGGCGCGGGGTTGCATCTGATGAGCGTGTCGCGCAGGACGCTTCGCGCTTCTTCCCGGTCGTCGATCACGCGCTGCTCCAGGGCGGTCTGGAAGAACCTGAGCACCAGAGGTTCGGCGATGACCAGGCCCAGCACCGCCGCCATCAGCAGCCGGGGGACGAGCATGAGCACCCTGCGCTGCCACATACCGGTCACCGTGCTGACCAGCCACCTGTCCAGGTTGAGCACGGTGAACGCCCAGATGAGGACGGGCACGACGGCGTACAGGTGCGCGCCGTCGAGGACCTGGCTGAGGAAGAACCACATCGACAGGCCCGCGATGGTGGCCGAGCTCAGCACCACCCCGCCGAGGCCGGTGTAGCGGGTGCGCTCCAGCGGCACCTGGGCGAGCAGCCGCTCGTCGGCGCCCGCCAGCACGCGGAGCCACCTGCCCGGGTCGGGCCGGCTCCGCTCAGCCATCCAGGTCCTCCAGGCCCAGCGGTCGCGGCGTCTGGCCGTTCTCCAGTTCGGCGGACCGCTCGGCGGGCCCGAACATGCTTCCGGCGGCCTGCGGGCCGATGACCGAGCGGGCCAGCTCCTCGATGAGCACCCGGGTGTTGAGCGGGAGGAAGTCCAGCGAGCCCTCGGGCATCGCCTTGATCATGTCGTGCAGGTAGGCGGCGCGCTGGTCGTCCGACTCGTGCTGGATGGTCACCGCGTCGCCGATGGGCATGTGCCCGCGGCTGATCGCCAGGGCGAGCCCGGCCGAGGTGCCCCGGCCGAGGATCTCCTCGATCCGCGCGACGTCCTTGTTCTCCAGCGCGTGCAGGAGTTCGGCCACTTCGCCCTGCCGCCGGACGGTCCTCAGGTCCCTGGCGTGGCCGCGTACGTCGTCGGGCAGGAGGAGGTCGACCGCCGACAGCCGTACCTCCATCCCGTCGATCTCCGCGGGGAGCACGTCCAGGTACGCCTTGACCCGGGCCACCACCTGCGGGCGCAGCTCGTGGACGGCCTCGATCGGGCGCCTCATGCCCATGGACAGGAGTTCGGCGTCGCCGGCGAGGTGGCGGGCCAGCACGGCGGCGACGTCGGTGAGCCCCTGCTTCACGATCTTCTCGGGGGCGGTCACCGTACAGGTGAAGGTGACCTGGAGCGGGAAGTCGTGGGCGAGGTCGGCGGAGGGGAGGCGCAGGCCGACGACGACCGGGGAGGTGCGGACGTCCACCACGCTGACCGAGATGGCCTCGACGAGCTCGTCCTCGGAGCCCTTCAGGTGCCGGCGTTCGGTGAAGGCGTAGTGGCCGCCCGCGACCTCGAAGACCAGGACCGCGCCGGGGGGCTTGTCGGGGAGCTGGCCCAGGTCTCGGCGGCTGCGCAGGAAGCGCCGCTCCGCGGGCGGGAGCGGGCGCTCCTCGATGATCGGATATGGCATGGGCGTCTCCTCAACGCGCGATGGCTGACAGTAGGGCGTGGACGTGCAGGCGGGCCCGTTCCGGTGCGGAGTCGTCGAGCAGGGCGTACCTGGCGCGCTCCACCACCAGGGCGGCCACGTCCGGGGGCAGCTCGGTCCAGATGGCCTCGCCGAGCCGCGTCACGGCTTCCAGCGCGTCCACTTCGCCATCGAGCGACCGCAGGGTACGGCGCAGCGCCCGGATGGCCTCGCCGCGGTGATGTGCGCTGCGCAGCACCCACGCCCACAACCGGCCCAGGTGCGCGGCGCAGCCCGGCTCCCGCACCAGCAGGAAGGCGCCCAGCGGGTCGCCGCCGTCCAGCCGGTCGCCAGCCAGGACGCCGAGCACCGCGTCCAGGGCGGTGCGGGTGCGCCGCGATCCGCTGCCTCGTACCTCGCTCGCGGCCAGCACCTCCAGCAGGCGCAGCGCCGTGAGCGCCTGGCCGTCCCGCTCGGCGGCCTGCCGGACGAGCAGGGTCAGCGACTGGCGCGCCACCACGTTGACCCGGACACCGCGCAGCGCGAGGAACCACAGCCAGTTGAGCGTGTCGGCGGGGTAGCGGATGGACAGGCCGCCGCCCAAGGCGATGGCGGCGGTCATCGCCCTGGCCTGGCCGGCGTCGCGCACCCAGCTGAGCGCGAGGGCGAGCGCCTCGGGGGCCAGGGTGTCGTCGGCGCACATCAGGGACAGCACGTTGGCGGCCGCGAGCCGTTCCATGACGAGGCCGCTGGCCCAGACGTCGAGGAACTCTTGGCCCACCTCGCGCAGCGAGATCCTGGCCAGCTGGGCCACCCCGGCGGCCGCCTGGATCTGGAGTTCGAGGTCCTCGCAGGCGAGCGAGCGGACCCATTCCCGCAGCGGTTCCCAGAGCGTGTAGCCGTAGCGGGCGACCAGCTCGGCGAGCACCTGCGTGCGCTGGTTGGCGCCGCGGAAGACCACCCGGCGTTCCCGGGAGCCGCCCGTCCCCTCCGCGCAGACCATGATCAGGGGGTGGTCGCGGCTCCACTCCATGCGCGTCTGCGGTTCGCTCCCGTCGTCCTGCCTCGCGCCCGCCTCCGTCTCGTGTGCCCGCCGGATCTCGGCGAGCCTGGCGAGTTGCCGTTCGAAGACCCGCTCGGGCAGGCCGTAGGCGAACACCAGCGCCGCGACGACGTGCACGGCGTCCCGCCCCGGCTTGGTGTCGAACCACTCGGCGACCTCCCCGCCCTCTTCGGCGCTGAGCACCTCCTGCACCGGGCGGGCGTCCCGGGCGAGCTGCCTGGCCAGTGCCACGACTCTGGCCGGTCCCTGCAGCTCGACGGCGCGCCGCCGGGCTGGGGCGAGCTCTTCGGTGCTCCGGCGAGCGGCCCCCGCCATGGCGCCCGCGCAGCGGTCGAAGAGCCCGCCCGGATCCGGTGACGTCCAGGGCAGTTCCGTGGATACGGCCCGCCCCGCCCTGGTCACCACCAGGTACGCGCCGGCCTCGGTGAGTTTGCGGGCCAGGCGGACGAGTTCGAAGCGGCGTACGGCCTCGGTCTCCGCGCCGTCGGCGATCCAGTCGTGCAGCAGGTAGGCGCGCCCCGGCTTGAAGTCGCTTCTGGCGGCCAGCTCCGCGGCGGTCTTGGCCGGTGAGAAGACGGTGATCCGGCGCTCGGTCAGCGGCATCCGCCAGAGCAGCGCGATGGCGCCCAGGCGCCTGCCGGTCCCCTCCGTGCCGACGAGGACGGCCATGTGGTTCTCCCGCAGGCGGCGCTCGGCGGGGGCGAAGGTGTCCGGCTCGGCGTACCACCGCAGTTCCGCGTCGATCTCGGCCTCGTGCAGCACGCCGGTGGCGGCTCTGACCGGGGTGTGGCCGCCGAGCCGAACCTCGCCTCGGAGGCGTCGACGAATCCGAGGAAGTTGTTGATGACGGTGGCGTTCTGTCGGAGCGCGCCGTCGTCGAGCTCGTCCTCCTCCGGGGACTGGGGCGGCGGTTCCTCGTTGGTGTCCTGTTCCGGAGGGTCCTCGGTGATCTCGCTCATGGGCGGATACCGCTCACGCCGAAGACCGCGCGGCGGGCGTCCACGGCGCCGTACAGATTGTTGATCACTTGCTGCGACACCACGGGCGGTGCGGGCTCGGGGCGCGCCAGGATGTCCAGGCCGTGGAGGTTCTCTCCGGGAGCCCAGACCCAGGCGTCTCCGGAGAATTCCTTCTCCTGGACGTGGACCTTCACGAATTCCTTCGGGTCGTAGGTGGTATGTCCCTGGGTGACCACGTCGGTGTAGACGCGATCAGAAAGGAGCAGAATCAGGTTCGCCGTTTCCTTCAGTTCGAGTAGGTCTTTGAGTGGATTCCAGTCGATCATCCGGCTTACCTCGGCGACGGCCTGTCCCGCCAGGCCATGGGCCGTCGGATATGCCACGCCATAGTGAATAGCGACTTTGAGCCTTATATGGTCTTCCTTGGCAAATGTCGCGTTGTGTGCGTCGAGGGCGCTGTTGAGGCTTCTGATGAAGTCGTCGACGACCAGCGGCTCGCGCTCCCCCAAGGGCAGCAGTGCGAGCTCACCGCCGCCCCGGGGCTGCCGGGACCAGGTGTCCCTGCACAACCCGGCCATCCGCGCCGCCTCCTCCTGGACGCGGACGAACGCCTCCTGGACCGCTTCGTGCCTCTTACCGGTCCCGCTTCCGTATCCCTTGGTCTGACTGGAGACGAGAAGCGCACGCCCATACCCGCCCATTTCGATCATGTTCTCCCTTGCCGTTTCTCTCGCACTCCACCCGAGACGGGCGGGGCCGGATGACGAGTATCAGGGATTCCACGAAGCTAGATCCCGTACCAATACGCGATCTAGCCCACCAAGTTCCACAGATAGCCACTGAAGTGGATTTATGCCTATTCAGCGGGCGGGTGTGCATCCTCCACTATGACTAGACATTTCATGAAAGGTTCGGTCTCCATGCGAGGCTTGACTGGACGGGTCCGTCTTGATCAAGTTGGCGCTGTGAGCGAGCAGACGCTGGGCCGGTTGGCCGAGGAGTCGTGGGACAGGTTCGGGGACTACGACGCGGTGTTCTTCGAGGGGACGTGGTTACGCGGCCAAGCCCTCGCCGAACGGGCCCGGCGGATCTGCGGCGGCCTGGTCGCGACCGGGGTACGGCCCGGCGACGCCGTCGTGGTGATGATGGCGACCTGCCCCGAGGTCTCGCTCGTCTACCAGGCGCTCTGGGCCGCCGGGGCGGTCGTGACGCCGGTGGTGTTCCTGGTCGCCCCCGAGGAGCTGGCGCACATCCTGCGCGACAGCGCCGCCACGGCGGTGGTGACCACGCCCGAGTTCCTGGCCACCGTCGAGGCCGCGGGCGGCGGCGTGCGGGTGGTGGTCGTGGGCGAGGACTCCTTCGCCGAGTTGGAGCGGGCCGCCGAGCACGGCCCCGTGGCCAGGGACGCGACCGACCTGGCCGCGCTCATGTACACCGGCGGCACCACCGGCAGGGCCAAGGGCGTGATGCTCAGCCACCAGGGCCTCTGGCGGGTGGCCAGGAGCCTGCGGGAGTTCACCCAGCAGGTGGGCGTGACCAGGTCGATCGTGCCGGTGCCGCTCTCGCACGCCTACGGGCTCATCCTCACGATCGCCGGGCTGCACGCCACCGAGCCGCAGCAGTCCGTGCTCATGCGCTGGTTCGACCCCGCCGAGTTCCTGCGCCTGACGGCCGAGCACCGCGTGCAGTACGGCGCCGTCGTCCCCGCGATGCTGCGGCAGTTGCTGGCCGAGCCGCTGGAGGACACGCCGCTGCCCGAGCTGGCCTACCTCACCTGCGGCGCCGCGCCGCTGGACCGCGACGTGCTCACCGAGTTCGAGCGGCGGCTGCCGGGGGTGCAGGTCCTGGAGGGGTACGGCCTGACCGAGACCAGCGCCGTCACCACCTTCAACCCGCCGGGCCGGCGGCGGACCGGCAGCGTGGGCCTGCCGCTGCCCGGCTACACGATCACCATCAGAGACGGCGAGGGCGAGGAGGTGGAGGCGGGGGACATCGGCGAGATCTGCGTGACCGGCGAGACGCTCATGGTCGGCTACCGGGGCGACCTGCGGTCCCCGATCGTGAACGGGGAACTGCGCACCGGGGACATCGGCTGCGTGGACGACGACGGCTACCTGTACGTCGTCGACCGGAAGAAGGACCTGATCATCCGAGGCGGCTTCAACGTCTTCCCGCGCGACGTGGAGGACGCCCTGAACCGGCACCCGCACGTGCTCATGTCCGGCGTCGTCGGCCGGCCCGATCCGGTGCACGGGGAGGAGGTGGTGGCCTTCGTGCAGCTCCACCCGGGTGGTACGGCCACCGCCGACGAGCTGATCTCCTGGGCGCGCGACCGGGTCGGCCGGGTGAAATATCCGCGCGAGGTGTACTTCGCCGACACCATCCCGCTCACCAGCGTGCTCAAGCTGGACCGCAAGGCCCTGCGAGCCCGGCTACCCTCCTGATCCATGGCGGGGCAGTTCACTCGTCCGTACCGTCATGAGATTTCATGGTAAGTGTGGACGTCCTGGTACACGAGAAGGTGGGACAGTGAGCAGCGGTCAGCATCCTGAGAATCCGGACGACAGGACCAGGGCCTACGGCTCCCACGATCCATACGCCTACGGCGCCCCGGGCGCCGCGCAGCCCGGCTACGGCCCTCCCCCGGGCACCGGGCAACCCGGCTACGGGTACGGGTACGACTCCGGCCCCATGCCGTACGGCTCGCCGTACGGGCAGCAGCCTCCGCCGCACTACGGCTACCCCCCGCACCGCCCGCCCGGCGACGGCCCCCGCACGCACGCCATCATCCAGCTCGTGCTCAGCATCTTCTTCGTGACGAGCTGCTTCGTCACCCCGGGCGGCATCGCGGGCGCGGTCCTGTCGGGCATCGCGCTCAGCAAGGCTGACTACGAGCCGGACAAGGCCCGCGGCCTGCTCAAGTGGGGCTGGATCGCGATCGGCGCCAACATCGCCCTGGTGGTGCTCTGGTTCGCCTTCGTCATCTTCATGGGCGTCACCGGCCGCTGGGACTGAGCGACCCCGGTCAGGCCGGGAGGGGCGCGGCCAGCCCCAGGGTCTCGGTGAAGTGGCCGGGGTTCAGCAGGGCGGTGCGCCCGACGCCGGCGGCGGCCAGGTCGACGGCGCGCAGCCGGGTCTGCGTCCCCGCGGTGGCCAGCAGCCGGTCGAGCAGATGCCAGCCGGCGTACGACGTCGACCGCTCGGCGAGGTCCGCGTCCGCGGGCGCGCCGCTGTCGAGGTAGCCGCGCCAGAACTCGGCGATCAGCGGGCGCACTCCGGCGATCTCCGCACCGCCGCGCTCCACGATCAGCTCGTGCGAGAGCCTCGTCCCCGGGCCGTAGACCTTGTCCACGTCGGCGTTGACCTTGCGGATCGCGTGGTGCAGCCACTCGCCGGCGAACGCCCCGACGTCGCGGGCCGGGTCGGCCATCCTGAACTCCTCCCAGTCCAGGACGTACAGCCCGGCCTCGTCCAGCAGGAACTGGTCGAGCCGCAGGTCGCCGTGGCAGGGCCGGTGCGATACCCGCGACTCGCTCTCGCGCAGCGACTCCAGTGCCCCGACCAGCGGCCGGTCCTGCTGCAGCAGCGCCCAGTAGCGCAGTTCGGCGATGCGCGCGGCGGAGAACATCGTCAGCGGGATCGCGCGCAGCGCCCAGACGGGCGGAAGCGGGTGCGGGGTCGTGTCGGCCGCCCCGGGAAGCTGGTGGAGCGCGCCGACGGCGCGGCCGGCCTGGTAGGCCGTGGGGGCCTCGAACTCGCCCTCGGTGGCCATGACGTTCCCGGCCCGCGCGTGCTCCAGCCACTCGAAGACGAGCAGCCTGGCCTCCTGGTCGGCGCCCAGCAGAGGCGGGCAGCGCAGGTCGGCGGACGGCCGGGCGCGGAGTATGGCCTGCAGGTCGAGGGCGCGCCGGAACCGGATCAGCGACTCCTCGCGATCCCCGTCGAGCCGCTTCACGAAGACCCGCGCGCCGGTGCTCGTCCGGCCCGCCCAGTTGTTGTTGCGGCCGGCGAAGGCGCTGACCCCGTCCCCGTCCAGGGCTCCCAGGCCGAGCCGATCGAGCAGCGCGTTGACCTCAGGCGCCGCGCCCAGCGGGGACGCCTCGAGCTTCTCTTTTCTCAGCATGCTCAACCACGCTAGGAAACGGCGACCGCCTTATCAATGCGGCTGACACCAACCTGCGCCCGATGACGCCAACCTGCCATTCACTTGTGCTCCCGTCGTTCCGCGGGGCATTCTTGAATTGTTCGAGCGACACCGGACAACAAAAAACAAGAAATACATCTTCAGGGAGAATATAATGGCTGAGAAGGACCTGGCTGACGGTTACAAGGCCTACACCGACGCCGAGGAGCTCGCGTTCGACGAGGCGGGCGACGAGGAGTCCCCCAGCACCCCGTGGTGCATCGCGAGCATCGTCATCACCGCTTCGGCCGGCTGCTGAAAGACTTATGACCGGTGATCCGGCCGGACCTCACAGGGGTCCGGCCGGCCACCCCCGAAACCTTCACCTCGCACGCGCCAGGCGTGTTCACATATTGATGCGGCCCTTTCAGTGACGTTCGGTCCCCCAGGGGATCGGAGTTCACCGAAAGGGCCGTGTTCGTGTTGCCTGAGAGGCCGTTCCCCCAGGTGGGAAGCTACTGCCGGCCTACCTTCCCAAACGCGTGTGTGCACGCACACCCGGTGGGGTGTGCGTGCACACGGAGGGTTTCAGCGGGACTGGATCAGCAGCCGGCCGAAGCGGTGATGACGATGCTGGCGATGCACCACGGGGTGCTGGGGGACTCCTCGTCGCCCGCCTCGTCGAACGCGAGCTCCTCGGCGTCGGTGTAGGCCTTGTAACCGTCAGCCAGGTCCTTCTCAGCCATTATATTCTCCCTGAAGATGTATTTCTTGTTTTTTGTTGTCCGGTGTTGCTCGGATAACTCAAGATTGCCCTGCGGGACGACCGCCTGGCAAGGGAATGGCACTGTGCTGTCAATGCGGACAGCAGAATGCCATCTACCTTTTCCGGGCCGCCGGCGGCTCTTACCATCCGTTAATGTGAGAACAATTGACAAAATCGCGTTGGACGCCAGGCTGGCGTCCCTGCTCACGGCCGTCGAGGTCGCCGCCGACGGCCTTTCCGCGCGGGTGGGCGAGCGGACCGTCGAGGCCGACGGCGCCCGCGCCCTCCTGCCGGCGCTGAGCGCGGCCCTTTACGAGACCTTCCACAGCGGTCACGCCCACGACCCGGCCGCGCGCCCGGGCGAACGTGACCTCCCCCTTGAGCGCGCCCTCACCGCCGTGGTGCCGCACCGGCACACGGCCGTCTCGGTGCCCGTGCACGCCTCCGGGGCCGACGGCTGGGTCGTCGACCTGCTCGACGTCCGGGTACGCGTGCCGGCCGAGCGGGTCGTCGCCGCCGAGGGGGACGGCCGGGCGCTGATCCAGGCGGACGCCATCCGGCCCACCCTGTCCCCCGGGTTCTTCCTCTGTGACGGTTCGGCGGGGTCGGTGCTGGGCGGCGGCCCCATCCTGCGGCTCTACGTGCACCTGGCCGACTCCGCCTACACGCCCGAGGCGTGGGGGCTGGCGCTGGGCGTCCTGGAGGGGCGGCGGGTGCCGTACCGGGCCAAGGCCTTCTCGCGGCTGTCCGGGTATCCGCGGCGGGACTCCATCGTGATCTACCTGGAGGAGGCGGGCTGGTTCGTCGCGGAGGAGCTGGTGTCCGCGCTCTCCGTGGTTCCCGGGCTGGTCGACGACGTCTCCGCGTACGCCAGGCGGGTGGGGCCCGGGCTCGCGACGGCCTGGGATCCGGTCGACAACAGGGCGGGTATGCGGATGCTGAGCTTCGGCGAGCACCGGTCGAGGGTCCTCGCCGAGGGCCTGATCGCGAGTGCCGTCGAGAAGGTGCCTGCGGCCGAGGCCGTGCTCGCCTCTCTGGTGCGCGGCGGGGTCGACCCGGTCGCGCCGTACCGGAACCTCCTCTCGCCTCGCCTGCCGATGGACGGGTGAGGTCGGTGCGCGCGTCAGTGATCTTTCCTGGCCAGCCCGGCTCCGCCGCGGAGGTGGAGCCGTACGCGGATCTGGTGAAGTCCGGCCCGGCCGCGCGGCTGTGGCTGGGGCAGTCCCTGCGCGTGGAGACGCAGCAGGTCGTCGCGCACCTGGCGGGGAACGGGCGCCGGGTCCCCACCGGCACCTCGGTCACGCTGATGCCGCTCCGGCACCCGCTGCAGGCGGCCCTGGAGGCGCGTTCCATGGCTGTGATGACCGGTCATCCCGTGGTGGCCGGTTTCGGCGCGTCGGCGCCCGAGTTCGTCAGCGTGCTCAACGGGGAGCCGTACCGGAAGCCCGCGGCCATGGCACGGGAGTATCTGTCCACGGTCCGCGCCCTGCTCGGCGGGGAGGGCCTGCGTGGGTTCAAGCTGCCGCCGCTGCGCTGCCCGCCCGTCGAGGTCGGGGCCGGGGTGCTGCGCCCCGGGATGGCGCGCGTCGCGGGCGAGTGCGCGGACGCCGCGATCACCTGGATGACGCCGCCGGCGTACCTGGCGGACGTGCTGGCGCCCGCGCTGCGGCAGGGGGCCGGCGACGAGCGGGAGCCGCCGCGGATCGTGACCGTGGTGCACGTCGCGACGGCGAGTCCCGGACGAGACGCCGCCCGGCTGGCCTTCCTCGCGGCCGGCCACCATCTGCGGGCCGCGCACTACACCGACATGCTGCGCAGAGCCGGGCTGGAGGCGAGCCCGCGCGCCCTGGTGGCCAGCGGCCTCTTCCTGACCGGTACGGCGGAGCGGATCGCCGAGCGGCTGCACGACTACTTCCTCGCCGGGGTGGACGAGATCGTCCTCAACACCACCGGTGTGTTCCTCGCGGAGGGAAGCCGGTCGGCGATCGGTGACGCCGAAGAGATCCTGACCGCCTTGGAGGAGCACCATGACCTCAAATAACCTCACATATCCACATTTCACGGGCAGTCGGTTGCTGCTCGTCGTGAGCGGCGCCCTGTCGGCGGCGTTCATCCCGGGCTGGCTGACCTGGCTGCGCACCGGCTACCCCGACCTCGTCATCAAGCCCGTCGCCACGCGCAGCGCGCAGCGTTTCGTCACGCTGGACGCGCTGAGCACGATCTGCGGCCACCAGGCCATGTCCGACGAGTGGCCCGAGCACGTCGCCGCGAGCGCGCCGCACGTGGAGTGGAGCAACTGGCCGGACTCGATCCTCGTCTACCCGGCGTGCCTGAACTTCCTGGCCCGCCTGGCACTGGGCATCGGCGACACCCCCGCGCTGCTCGCGCTGCAGTGCACCCCGGCGCCGGTGGCGCTGGCCCCCTCACTGCCGCCGCACGGGCTGAACAGCCCCGCCTACCTGAGCCACCGGGACGCGCTGGAGCGGCGGCCGAACGTCGTCATCGCGCCGCCGAAACCCGGCCTGAGCATCTCCACGGGCAAGCTCGACGCCTCCGTGGCCGCGCCGATGTCCCTCCTGCTGAGCCTGCTAGAAAGCCGCCGGAACTATGAAATCAGTCAATGAATTCGGAACCGAACACGTCCTGACCCGCGTCTACCGGGAGGGCTCGGCCTTCACCTGGATCCGCGAACCCGGTCCCGCCTACGACCTGTCCCACCCAGCCGTCCACCTCGACCACCTCCATCCCACACTCCGCTTCCCCTACCGCGCCGCCCAGGCCGCTCGCCCCACCCGGCCTGACCCCGCCGCTCGGACCGGTCAGACCGCTCGGACCGGCCGGGCGCACCACTACCGGACCGGCGGCGCGATGCCCGCGGCGAGCTGGCTCGCGTTCGAGGAGGAGCGGGCCGGGACGTTGCTGCGCCAGGCGCTGCACAGCACCGGCGAGGCCCTGGCCGCGCTGCACACCCAGGCGCCTCCGGCGTCGATCACCCGCCGCCATCCCGGCCTGACCAGACTCGCCACCTGGATCGGCGCCCAACCCACTGAACCTCCACCCGCCTCACCCTCACCCGCCGTACCCCTGCCTGCCGTACCCCCGCCCTCCGCCCCCCTGCCCGCTGGTGCCGCAGTGCGGCTCAAGGCGTATGCCGTCGAGCGGCTCGGGGAGGGGCGGCTGGGGGAGATCGGCGGTCTCTGCCGTGAGTTCGCCGACGCCGGGCCCGACCGGCTGCTGCACGGCGCGGCGAGTCTGGCGCTGATCGTGCCCGGTTCCGAGCCCGTCCTGCTGACCGGGGAGGCGCTGAGCCGCGGACCGTGGTGGCTCGACCTCGGCTGGCTGGTCGCCGAGCTGACCGAGCTGGAGCACGCGGTCGAGGCCGGCATCGCCCCGGCGCTGGCCTTCGACTACCCGGCGCTGCGCGCCGCCCTCCTCGACGGGTACGGGCGCGCCCCGGCCCCTGAGCTCCTGCGCACGCTGAGCGCCCTGCGCGTGCTGACCCACGCCAGGGACTACGCCACGTACGTCGGCTGGGACGACCAACTCCTGACATATGTGGACATCGCCGCCACGATTCTCGAGAAAGCGGAGAAGCGCATGTATCCGCCCGCTCCACGGCTGGACCTCGTCGAGCCGGTCCACGGGATCCCCGTGGCCGACCCCTACCGCTGGCTGGAAGACCCCGACGATCCCGCCACCAAGGAGTGGCAGGTCGCCCAGGATGACCTCTACCTCGAACACGCCCAGGACCTGCACCACCGCGACCGCTTCCACGAGCGGCTGACGCGGCTGCAGTCCGCCGGCTTCGTCGGCCCGCCCTCCTGGCACGGCGAGCGGCACTTCTTCGTCAGGCGCGCCCCCGGACAGGAGCACCTAGCGCTGCACACCGTCGACCCGGACGGCACCGAACGGGTCCTGCTCGACCCGGCGGGCAGCACGGTGATCGACGCCTGGCAGCCCTCCCCCGACGGCGCGTTGCTGGCCTACCAGCTCTCCAGCGGCGGGCGCGAGGAGTCGCTGCTGTCCGTGCTCGACGTCGCCACCGGGCAAGTGGTCGACGGCCCGATCGACCGCTGCCGCTCCACCCTGGTCGCCTGGCTGCCCGACGGTGACTCCTTCCTCTATGTCCGCAGGCTGCCGCCCGAGCAGGCGCCGCCGGGCGAGGAGCGCTACCACCGCCGCGTCTACCTGCACCGCGTCGGCACCGACCCGGCCGAGGACGAGCTGGTCTTCGGCGAGGGCCGCGACAAGGCCACCCACTACCGGGTGAACGTCACCCACGGCTGGCTGACCATCTCCGCCTCGCTGGGCACCTCGCCGCGCAACGACCTGTGGATCGCCGAGCTGTCCAGCCGTCCGTGGGAGCCGCGCGCGGTCCAGGAGGGCGTGGACGCCCACACCGCGCTGCGCGTGGGCCGGGACGGGCGGGCGTACCTGATGACCGACCGTGACGCCCCCCGTGGCCGGATCGTGGTCACCGACCCCGCCGATCCGGGCGTGGAGACGTGGCGGGAGCTGATTCCCGAGGACCCCGAGGCCGTGCTGTCCGACTTCGCGCTGCTCGACGGGGCGGACGGGCCGGTGCTGGTGCTCAGCCGTACCCGGCACGCCGTCACCGAGCTCACCCGGCACGACGCGCGGACGGGCGCGCCGACCGGGACCGTGCCGGTGCCGGGGATCGGCACGGCCGCCGCGCTGACGACGCGCCCGGAGGGCGGCTCCGAGCTGTGGTTCGCCTACACCGACACCACGACCCCCGTCTCGGTCCAGCGCTACGACGCCCGCACCGGCGAGACGACGCTGTGGGCCGCGCCGCCCGGCTCCGCCAGGCCGCCGCGGGTGGACAGCCGCGAGGTGGAGTTCCGCTCCAAGGACGGCACGCTCGTGCGCATGCTGGTCCTGGCCCCGCCGGAGACCTCAGGTCCGCGCCCCTGCCTGCTGGCCGGGTACGGCGGCTTCGGCGTCTCCATGGTGCCCGCCTTCAACCCGCAGGCGCTGGCCTGGGTGGAGGCGGGCGGCGTCTACGCCGTCGCCCGGCTGCGCGGCGGCGGCGAGGAGGGCGAGCGGTGGCACCGGGCCGGGATGCGCGCCGCCAAGCAGAACGTCTTCGACGACTTCCACGCCGCGGCCGAGGCGCTCGTCGCGGGCGGCTGGACCAGCGCCGACCGCCTGGCCGTCACCGGCGGCTCGAACGGCGGGCTGCTGGTCGGCGCCGCGCTCACCCAGCGACCCGAACTGTACGCCGCCGCCGCCTGCTCGGCCCCGCTGCTGGACATGGTCCGCTACGAGCGCTCCGGCCTCGGCGCGGCCTGGAGCACGGAGTACGGCTCGGCCGCCGTCCCCGAGGAGTTCGGCTGGCTGTACGGCTACTCGCCCTACCACCACGTCCGGCCCGGCCTGGACTACCCGGCGGTCCTGTTCACGGTCGCGGACGGGGACACCAGGGTCGACCCCTTCCACGCCAGGAAGATGTGCGCCGCCCTGCAGTGGGCCTCACGGGAACGGGCCGAACGCGGCCAGGCCGCCCCCGTACTCCTGCGCACCGAAGGGGAGGTGGGACACGGCGCCAGGGCCGTGACCAGCACGATCGCCCTGGAGGCCGACGTGCTCGCGTTCTGCGCCGCGCATACCGGACTGCGCTGAGGAAAGGCCCCGCGACAATTGATCGCGGGGCCTTTCTGTTCACTTGGTGCCACGTGGCATCTCCTCCCTCCTGCGCTGCTTGGTCGACGCCTATCTTCTCAATCAGGAAATACCGAAAAGGCTCGATCATGAAAACGGAGGAATTACCATGAGCTCGTTCCGTCGCGCCCTCGTCTGTGTCGTCTCCGCCATTATCGCGATCGGTTTCTCCGCTTCCGCCGCGCAGGCCTCTTCCGCTTCTCCGGCCCCTGCCGCCGCCGCGCAGTTCGTCAGTTGCGCCGACGACCCGTGGCACATCGGCTGCCCCGCCGCCGCCACCACCCTCGGCGACGACCCCTGGCACTGATCAGTCGATCCACCCCCGCTTGGCCGCGGCGACCCCTGCCGCGAACCGCGTCTCCACGGAGAGATCCTCCATGATGGACGCGATGTGCCGGCGAACGGTGCGAAGGCTCATCCCCGTACGGTTGGCGATGGACTCGTCCTTCAGTCCCAGCGCCATCATCTTGAGTAACTGCAGATGTAATTCGCTCGGTGCGCCCGTTCGTCCGGGTACCGGGCCGGCGACCGCCTCCGTGGTCCGCACGGGCGTCGCCCTCGCCCACAGCAGCTCGAAGTACTGCCGCAGGGCCTTGACCACGACTGGCGCCTTGATGAGCACGATTCCGGTGGCCCCGCTCGGTGTGAGCGGAAGCATCGCGGCGTCCTCGTCCACCAGTTTCATCTTCATCGGCAGATCCCGGCAGATCCGGACCTCGTAACCGTCGGTCACCGCGTTCTGGATGATGTGGTAACCCACCTCGTTGTCGAAATACTCCGTCGAATAGACCGAGCGACGTCTCACCTTCCGGTCCACCACGCTGGCCGGCGCGGACAGCGCCTCCTCCTTGCGCAGTGGCACGGCGAACCGCCAGGTGTGCAGGCCGAGGTAGTCGGACTGCGCGGCGTTGATGAGGGAAATCGACAGCGAGTGGATCTCGTCGCGGTCGGTGAGTACCCGGACCGCCTCCTCGGGATCGTGCTCGAACATGCGGCGCGAGAACACCCGCTGGATGTCGTTGATCCGCTGGTGCGCGTCGATGAGCCGGCTGCTCGACTCCGCCAGGCGTGCCTGCAGGTCGTGCAGCACGTCGCGGAAGGCGAGCGTCGGGTCGGTCGGGCGGATCACCACCGACCCCGAACCGGGGTGCAGCGCCCGGTGCGCGAGCCCGCGTTTCATCAGCTCGTCGAGCGACTCCTGCGAACCGATCAGCTGGGCCGCCTCGTTCTCCCCGCAGTCCCCCTGCTGCATGAGCAATGCGTACCCCTGGACGACGTGCACAGGCAGCAGATCCGCCAGGAGCTCCGCCACTTGCGACGCCGACGCGTCATCACCGCCTTTTGACAACGACATCATCCCCAGAATCGTCAATCGGCTACATGACCGCAAAACTATATCGAAACGATCAGCCATTTCAATGACATAACGGCAGGTAACCGCGAGAACGCGATACGTAATCGAATGGCATTCAGTGTCATCCGGCAGCTTTTCCCTGTCCCACCGCCGAAAGCAAAAGTAGGAATAACGCCATGAGAACTGCACTCGACCATCCCGTCGCGATAATCGGAACCGGGTTTCTCCGCGCCGCGATCCTGCGCAGGATCGCCGCCGCCCGCCCCGGCGCCACCGTCCGCGTGCTCTGCCCCACCCCGCCGCGGGCCGTGGAGGGCATCACCGTCGAGCACATCGGCGGTCCCCTCACCGACCCCGACGCGCTGTACACCGCGATCAGCGGCGCCGACTCGGTGATCCACCTGGGCACCGGCGGCAGCGAGCCGTACACGGCCAATGTCGGCGGCACGGCCGCGATCACCTCGGCCGCGATCAGCCAGCGCTGCTCGCACGTGCTGTTCTGCTCGCTGCCCGACGTCTACGGCGACGGCTCCGGGCGGCTCCTGGACGAGTCCGACGCCCCCGTCCCGCAGACGCGGCTGGCCCGCGCCAAGGTCATCGGCGAGCGGCTGGTCGAGCAGTTCAGCATGATCCCCGGCCGGGCCGCCACGGTCGTCCGCCCGTTCGGCCTGTACGGCCCCGGCCAGCCCGCCGAGTCCACCATCGGCCGGGTCCTCGCCGCCGCGCTGACCGGACACCCCGTCGTCCTGCCCGGCGGCGGCACCCAGCTGCGCAACTTCACCTACAGCGAGGACGTCGCCGCCGGCATCGTCGCGGCGCTGTGCCGGGCCAATACCGAGGCCGCGCCGTACGCCTGCTACAACATCGCCTCCTGCGAGACCTACAGCCTCAGGGACGCGGCCAAGCTGGCCATCAAGCTGGTCGGCAGCGGCAGCGCCATCGCCGCCCCGTCGGCCACCAGGCGCCGGCCTGGGCGTGAGCGGCCGATCAGCGTCCAGATCCCGTCCATCGAGCGGGCCGCCACCGAGCTCGGCTTCCGGGCGACGACGCTGCTCACCGAGGGGCTGTCGCGGTGCATCCTGCACGACCACGCCACCGCGGCCACCCTCGACCTGGTCACTGCCTGACAGGTGGCATCTTCTCCCTCCCCCACTACCGCCGACCCTTTGTACCTTTCCAAGAAAAGGAGGTGAATTGATGGGTCTCTCCGTTACCGAGCTCACATCCGAGCTGGTCAGGTGCCACCCCACCCACCGGAGTACGGGGGTGTCCGACGCGATCGACCTCGCCGGGCACACCCTGAAGGCGCTCGGCTTCGACTGCGAGGTCCGCCCGTACGACGGAGGCCGCCAGATCACCGCCACCCACGCCTTCCCCACCGACGGCCCGCACGTCATCGTGCACGGCCACATCGACATCGAAGACGTCGTGCAGGAGTCCGGCTGGTCCGCGCCCGGCCTGTGGCGGGCCGGCGAGGTCCGCGACGGGCGCGTGTACGGCGCGGGCTCCAGCGACATGCTCGGCGGGATCGCCGTGCTCATCGCCGCCGCGCGCAGGCTGGCCGGCCGTACCGGTCTGACCGGCCGGATCACCGTCCAGATCGCGATCGACCGGCACCTGGGGGGCGGCGGCACCAGAGCCCTCCAGAACGCCGACCTGCCGCACGCGAGCCTCGCCGTCCTCGCCGAGCCGACCGACCGGCACGTCTGCACCACCGCGTACGGCTTCGCCCACTACCGGCTCACCTCGCGGGCCGGCGGCGGCGTGATGGCCTACGCCGCCGAGGAGGACAACGCCGCCACGCACGCCGCGACCGCGCTGCTCGCCCTGGACAGCGCCAACCGGATGCTCCAGGACCTCTACCCCACCCAGCAGCACATCAGGTACGTCCTGCCGGGTTCCATCCACGCCGGTGACAGCGCCTCGACGGCGGCCGTCACGGGTGCGGTGGAGCTCGCCATCGCGCTCCCGCCGCTGCTGCCCGAGGAGACCGCGCTCGACATCGTCAACGACAGCCTCATCCGCCGTTTCACCGCGGCGGACCTGCCACTCCCGGACTGGGAGCGGATGGAGCCGCGCTTCGCCGCCACCCATCTGGGCCACCAGAACTTCTCCGACCTGCTCAGGACGGTCAACCCCGCGCTGCGGTGGTGCCAGTACCCGTGCCCGAGCGATGCCAGGGTGTTCCAGGATCTCGGCATCCCCGTCGTGCTCTACGGTCCCGGCGACCTGGCCAGGACCAAGCGGCCCGACGAGTACGTCGAGATCGCCGAACTCGACGAGTGCGCCGACACGCTCGACGCCGCGTTGGCCAGGTGGTTGACATGACTCAGGATGTGGACGCGGCCCAGGTCTACACACTTCTGCAGGCCTGTCCGAAACTCCGCCTCGACGAGGTCGCCGAAAGGCTCGGCGGCGACCAGGCGAGTGTCAGAGGATGCGTCCGGCTGCTCAGCGACCTCTGCCTGCTGCGGGTGGAGGAGGAGGGCGCCCTCACGGTGGTCCGTCCAGAAACGGGCATGACCATCCTGCTGTCCCGAGCAGAGGCGCAGGCGAGTGAGTCGTCGCCCGCCGGAGAGGAGCGCCGCGAACGCGCGGACGGGCAGCCGTCCGCGGGCAGCCCCATCTCCCCGCGTGAGTGGCAGGTGCTGCAGTTGCTCGCCCAAGGCTGTACCGATGAAGCGGTCGCCCGCAGCCTAGGCGTCTCATTGCGCACCGTCCGCCGGGTCACGGCCGAGTTGATGGACCGGCTCGGTGCGAGAAGCCGTTTCCAGGCCGGACTCAAATCCGCCCGGATTTTCGCGGCTCGAAATAGTCATACGCGTCACTCCCCTGCGCGTCCCGTTATTCGGCGCCACCCCGTCCCCGCTGCCGTGCGATAAAGACAGGTGTGGCGTTTCTAATTTCGCTAAACACTGCACACCGCGTCAACGGGGATGACACCTACCTGCCTGAGAGAGAATCACCATGCCTGAAATCAGCCGGATCACGTTGCCCAACGGGCTGCGGCTCGTCATGGCACCGGATCCCTGCGCCCCCACGGTGGGGGTCAGCCTGCACTACGGCGTCGGATTCCGCTCCGAGCCGGAGGGCAGGACCGGGTTCGCCCACCTCTTCGAGCACCTGATGTTCGAGGGCAGCCGGAATGTCGCGCCGGGCCTGCACGGCCGCCTCGTCCAGGCGGCCGGCGGGACCTTCAACGGCTCGACCGGCCCCGACGCGACCAACTTCTACCAGACCGTGCCGGCGCCGGCGCTGGAGCGGGTGCTCTTCCTGGAGGCGGACCGGCTGCGCGCCCCCCGCCTCACCGAGGCCGCGCTGACCAAGCAGGTCGCGGTCGTCCAGGACGAGATCAGGCGGAACGTGCTGAGCAAGCCGTACGGGCGCTTTCCGTGGCCGGTGGTGGCGCAGACGCTCTACACGGGCTTCGCCGACACGCACGACGGCTACGGGGACTTCCAGGACCTGGAGCGCGCGTCGGTCGCCGACTGCGAGCACTTCTTCGCCACCTACTACCAGCCGGGCAACTGCGTGCTGTCGATCAGCGGCGCCATCGACCCGGACCGGACCGCCGACCTGGTGGCCCGCCACTTCGGCGATGTCCCGGCCGGGGCCGTACCGGCCGTGCCCGCCGCCTCCCCCCGCCCGAGCGGATCCGCGGAGTTCCGGCAGACGCAGTTGGACGCCCGCGCTCCCGGGCCCGCGCTCGCGATCGGCTACCGGCTGCCCGATCCGGCGGGCGCGCCGGCGGACTACCTGGCGTACCTGGTGCTGTCCGCCCTGCTCACCGACGGCGTCACCAGCAGGCTGCACCGCGCGCTGGTCACCGGCGACCTCGGGGCGGTGACGGTCACCTCGAACTGCGGGCTGGTGGGCGGCCCGCTGCGCGCCCGCGACCCCGACACCTTCACCATCACCGCCTTCCACCCCGAGCAGGCCGACGCCGGCCGCGTCGTGGCCACGATCGACGCCGAGCTGGCGCGGCTGGCCTCGCCCGGCATCCCGCACGAGGAGCTGAGCGGCGCCGCCGCCCGCGCGTCCGCCGCGTGGAGCCGGGCGCACGCCCAGCCGGGCGAACTGGCCCGCGCCCATGGCCGCCTGGAGTCGCTCTTCGGCGCTCCGGAGCTGGTCCACGACGTCCCGCGCCTGCTGCGGGCGATCACCCACGAGCAGCTCTCCGCCGCGGCCCGCCGCTGCCGGCAGGAGCCCCGCGCCCTCGTCCACGTCCGCCCCGCCCCGGCCGCCGCCCCCGCCCGCCCCTCGCCCCCCACCACCGTGAAGGCGAGCGCGGTGCCGACACCGCCCCGGGAGACCGTCCCCAGCGGACTACCGGCGCTGGGCCCGCCGCCGCCCGTGCGCACGCCCGCCATGGCCAAGGTCCACCTCGGCAACGGCCTGCGCGTCGTCGCCGTCCGCTCCCCCGCCGTCCCCCTGGTCTCGGTACGGCTCCGCGTCACCCTCCCCGCCGCCACCGACGCCGCGCCCGCCGCCGTCCTCGGCGCGATGCTGCTCAGGGAGAGCCGCTGCCCCGAGGCCGCCCGGCTGGAGCGCTCCGGCTGGACCATCGTCCCGCTCGCCGACACCCGCCAGGTCGTCCTCTCCGGGAACGGCCCGGCGACCGGCCTGACCACCGCCCTGACCACGCTGGCCACCGCCCTCACCCGGCCCACCGGCTACGACGCCGCCGAGGTGCGCGCCACGCGCACGCTCATCGCCCACCAGATCGGCGCCCTGTCCGCCCACCCGGCGGGCATCGCCCGCACCGCCCTGCGCCGCCTCGCCGGCCAGGAGCCCGAGTACGCCCCCGCCGCGGCCGTCTCGGCGGTGACCGGCCACGACCTGGAGACCTTCCACGCCTCGGGACTGTCGCCCGCCGCCGCCTCGCTGGTGCTGGTCGGCGACCTAGACCCGGAAGCGGCGGTCGCCGCCGCCGCCGACGCGTTCCGCCCCTGGCGCCCACCCACCGTCCACCTCCCCGCCGCCGCTCCCGCCTCGCGGCCGTCCCGGAACTCCACGGCCATCCCGACCGGGGCGTTGCGCGGCGAGTGGGAGGTGATCGACCGGCCCGGCGCGGCACAGGCGCAGATCCGGTTCCGGGCCGCCTGCCCAGCCCCCTCCCATCCGGACTTCCCTGCCGTGGAGATCGCCGCCATGGCGTTCGGCGGCTACTCCTCCTCCCGGCTGTCCACCACGCTCCGCGACGTCCACCGGCTCACCTACTCCGCCCGTGCCGTCATCGAACCCGACCGTGACCACTCGGAGCTCGTCGTGAGCTTCGACGTGAGAAAGGAGGCCGTCGACTCGGCGCTGGAGGAGTTCCACCGCGTCGTCCACGATGTGACCGCGAAGCCGTACGGCCGGGACGAGGTCGACAGTGCCCGGCAGTACCTGCTCGGACGGTGGCTCGCCGGCACCGGCGGCCAGGACGGCCTGGCCGCCGCCGTCGCCGGGCGGATCGACCTCGGCCTGCCCCCCGAGGAGATCTTCGGCTACAGCCGCAGGATCGCCGCCGTGCGCCATGACGACGTCCTGGCGGCGGCGCGCGCGTTCATCGTTCCCGGGGCCTTCGCCGGCGTGGCCGTCGGCGACTTCAGCGAACAGTTCGTGACTACCTGACAGCCGACCGGCGGAAGAGGACAAGATGATCTCCCAAACCCTTGTGGAACGCAGGCAAAAAGTGGACACATCAGAGAACGCACCCGTCATCGAGGTCCGCGGGCTCCACCAGAAGTACGGCGACTTCGAAGCCGTCAAGGGGATCTCCTTCGAGGTCCGGCCCGGCGAACTGTTCGCGCTGCTGGGCACCAACGGCGCGGGCAAGACCACCACCATCGAGATTCTCGAAGGGTTCCGGGCGCCGAGCGGCGGATCGGTGCGCGTGCTCGGGCACGACCCCTTCACCGAGCGCGCGAAGGTCCGCCCGCACACCGGGCTCATGCTGCAGGAAGGCGGGTTCTTCACCGACCTCACCGTGGCCGAGACGGTCCGCTTCTGGCGGGACGTGTCGCCGCGCAAGCCGTACTCGGTCGCCGAGACCCTGGGCCGCGTCGAGCTGGAGGACAAGGCGGAGGTGCAGGTGCGCCAGTTGTCCGGCGGCCAGAAGCGCCGCCTGGACCTGGCGCTCGCCACCCTCGCCCAGCCCAAGGTGCTCTTCCTCGACGAGCCCACCACCGGAATGGACCCCGAGGCCCGCCGCAACACCTGGACCCTCATCCAGGACCTGGTCTCGGCCGGCACCACCGTGCTGCTGACCACGCACTACCTGGAGGAGGCCGAGCGTCTGGCCGACCGGCTCGCCATCATGCACGAGGGCCGCGTCGAGCTCGCGGGCACCAGCGCGGAGGTCGTCGCCCAGCAGGGCAACCGCATCCGCTTCCGCGTGCCCGACGCGCTGCCCGCCGACCGGCTCCCGCTGCTGGACGGCGTCCGCGCGACCACCGAGCTGCGCAAGGGCCAGGTCACGGCCGAGTACAAGCTGGGCGCCGACCCCGAGAGCACCCAGCAGTCACTGGCCCAGCTGATCGGGTGGGCCACGCACAACCGTCTCGTCCTCGACCGTCTCGAGGTGCGCAGCGCCTCCCTGGAGGACGTCTTCCTGGAGGTGGCACATGCTGCTTAACCACACGCTTCGGCTGGCCAGGCTCGACCTGGCCCTGCTGACGCGCAACCGTATGGCGTTCTTCACCACGATCGCCTTCCCGCTGCTGCTCGGCTGTGTCGCGCTGCTGCTCAAGGAGGGCTTCATCTCCGGCGTCTCCTCCGGTCTCTACATCCTGACCGGGATGCTGGCGCTGATCGGCTTCTTCGTCACGTTCATGCACCTGACCACGGTCTTCACCGTCCGCCGCGAGGACCTGGTGCTGAAGCGGATGCGCGGCAGCGTGCTGTCCGAGGCGGCCATCTTCGGCGGCAGCGGGCTGGCCTGCACGATCATCTACGTGCTGCAGGTGGCCGTGATCGTCACGCTCGGCATCGTGGCCTTAGGCGGGCACCTGCCGCGCAACATCCCGCTGCTCTTCCTCGGCGTGGTGCTGGGGTCGGTGATGTTCGTCCCGATGGCGGCGGCGCTGTCCGGCTTCACCAAGAGCGGCGAGTCCGCGCAGATCACCGTCCTGCCGGCGATGCTGATCCTGGCCACCACCTCGCAGGCGAGCTTCCCCCTCGCCGGGATGCCGGACCTCGTCCAGCGCATCGCGGGCGCGCTGCCGCTGTCGCCGGTCGTGGACGTCATCCGGATCGGCTACTTCGGCCAGGACTTCACCCAGGGCGCGCCGCACCCGGCGGTGAGCTTCGTCGAGGGGTGGGTGGCCGCGGGCCCTCGGCTGCTGCTGATCGTGGCGTGGATCGCGGTGGGGGTGCTGATCGCCCGCAAGCACTTCCGCTGGGAGCCGCGCAGCTCCTGACCGGTGGGAGGTCTCCAGGGCGCCCGGACTAATCCGAGCGCCCTGGATGTTGCACTCTCGGAGCGGCCGAGCCCGGGACGAGAGACGATGGTCCTGTTGCGCGCACGGCCGTACGAACCCCACGGAGAGATGCCAGTGAGTGACGGACCGCTGATCGTCCAGTCCGACAAGACACTGCTGCTCGAGGTCGACCACGACCGGGCCGGTGAGTGCAGGAAGGCCATCGCGCCGTTCGCCGAGCTCGAGCGCGCGCCCGAGCACGTGCACACCTACCGGATCACCCCGCTGGCGCTGTGGAACGCGCGCGCCGCGGGCCACGACGCCGAGCAGGTCATCGACGCGCTGATCGGCTTCAGCCGCTACCCCGTCCCGCACGCCCTGCTGGTCGACATCGCCGAAACCATGTCCCGGTACGGCAGGCTCCGCCTGGAGAAGGACCCCGCCCACGGCCTCGTCCTGGCCAGCACCGACCGGGCCGTGCTCGAAGAGGTGCTGCGCTCGAAGAAGATCGTGCCCATGCTGGGCGAGCGCATCGGCGGCGACGCGGTGGCCGTGCACCCGAGCGAGCGCGGCAACATCAAGCAGGCACTGCTGAAGCTCGGCTGGCCCGCCGAGGACCTGGCCGGCTACGTCGACGGCGAGCGGCACCCGATCTCCCTCGCCGAGGACGGCTGGGCGCTGCGCCCCTACCAGCAGGACGCGGCCGACGCCTTCTGGCACGGCGGCTCCGGCGTGGTGGTGCTGCCCTGCGGCGCGGGCAAGACCATCGTCGGCGCGGCCGCGATGGCGCACGCCCAGGCCACCACGCTGATCCTGGTCACCAACACGGTCAGCGCCCACCAGTGGAAGCAGGAGCTGCTCAAGCGCACCTCGCTGACCGAGGACGAGATCGGCGAGTACTCCGGCAGCAAGAAGGAGATCCGCCCGGTCACCATCGCCACCTACCAGGTGATGACGACCAGGCGGAAGGGCGTCTACAGCCATCTGGAGCTGTTCGACGCGCGCGACTGGGGCCTGATCGTCTACGACGAGGTGCACCTGCTGCCCGCGCCCATCTTCCGGATGACCGCCGACCTGCAGGCGCGCAGGCGGGTCGGCCTGACGGCGACGCTGGTGCGCGAGGACGGCCGCGAGGGCGACGTGTTCTCCCTGATCGGCCCCAAGCGCTATGACGCGCCCTGGAAGGAGATGGAGAACCAGGGCTGGATCGCGCCGGCCGACTGCGTCGAGGTGCGCGTCACGCTGACCAACGAGGAGCGGCTCGCCTACGCGATGGCCGAGTCCGAGGAGCGCTACCGCTTCTGCGCCACCACCCCGTCGAAGACCCGGGTGACCGAGGCGCTGGTCCGGCGGCATCTGGGCGAGCAGGTGCTGGTCATCGGCCAGTACATCGACCAGCTCGACGAGCTGGGCGAGCACCTGAACGCGCCGGTCATCAAGGGCGAGACGCGGATCAAGGAGCGGGAGCGGCTGTTCCAGGCGTTCCGCGACAAGGAGTTGCAGGTCCTGGTGGTCTCGAAGGTCGCCAACTTCTCCATCGACCTGCCGGAGGCGGCGATCGCCATCCAGGTGTCGGGGACGTTCGGGTCGCGGCAGGAGGAGGCGCAGCGGCTCGGCCGGGTGCTGCGGCCCAAGGCCGACGGCGGGGGCGCCCGGTTCTACACGGTGGTCAGCCGGGACACGGTGGACCAGGAGTTCGCGGCGCACCGGCAGCGCTTCCTGGCCGAGCAGGGCTACGCGTACCAGATCATCGACGCGGACGACGTGCACGACGGGGTTTGACGGCCTGCTCGCGCGAGAGGACCTCCCCGATCGCGCGAGCCCGGCTTCGCCTCCACCGGGCCCGCCTTCCCGCGTTCCCGGTGTGCTGCCGTCAAGTCCGTGGAACCCGGACCTGACCTCTCGGTCGCCGGGTCAGGTCACCCGGACCCGGCTGTTCCCTGTCAGGTCCACGAAACTCCGCGGGCCGTCGACAATCGAACCACCCCCCTCACCTACATCCCGCGACGTGTCGCGCCGCGGGTGGCCGATTGGCCGTTCCTGCCTCGTTGTCGCCAGTCGGTGAGAATCGTCTCCCGGTGTCCTTCGCATCGCTCCGGTTCCGGTTTCCGGTCGCACCGAGCCTGGCTGGTGGCCACTGGCGACATACCCCTCATGATCCGTCAATTCACTGGAAATGCGCTCCCATTTCGCGGTTTTTCGTGACATTGACGAGTAGTGGTCGCGTCGTTACGCCACGAGCATTCCTCCCACGAACAGGACGGCCTCAGCGGCCACCCATGACGCGATCGCGGCACTCATCAACGGCCCGAATCGGGCCCGCAGTATCCAGGCGCCCGCCGTACAGATGGCCGCTGTCACCGCGAACAGGCCCGAAACCGCTGAGACCGTGCCGAGGCGTTCGGCGCACGCGGCGGTGACTTCGCCGGTGGCGCAGAACGCCTCCAGGCCCCAGCCCGCGAAGACGGAGAATCCCCAGAGCGCCGCCAGGAGCAGGCTGGCGACAGTTGGGAGCAGCGGGGAAATTCCCAACGGTGCACGCGTCACGCTCCCCCTCTACCCCGGCCAAATGCGTTGGAAGCCTGGCGACGGCGCCGGTAGCCTGGTTGATTCGCTGCCTTTGACCACCACCTCCGTTTTCCCAGAAGGAGGCGCTTTCGCGTGCCCGCACATCCGCCGGCCCCCGACATACCCACCGACGTCCTGTCCGCCGAACAGGCCCACCTGGCCCAGTCCAGGGCCGCGCTCGTGGCGATGCGCAAGCACGCCCAGTCGCTGTCCGCCGACGCCGCCGGCGACTGGGTCTCCCAGCAGATCCTGCAGTCTCTGCTCGACCAGCGGGTGGCCGCCCTGGCCGACCACCCCGACACCCCGCTCTTCTTCGGCCGCCTCGACCGCTCCGCCGACGACGACCTGCCCGGCGTCATCTACGTCGGCCGCCGCCATGTCCACGACGGCACCAGCAGGCCGCTCGTGATCGACTGGCGCGCCCCCGTCTCCCGCGCCTTCTACCAGGCCAGCCCCGCCGACCCGATGGGTGTCGCGCGGCGGCGCAGGTTCGGTTACCACGGCGGCGCGCTGACCGCGTTCGAGGACGAGCCGCTCGGCGAGGGCGGTGAGATCGGCCCCTCGAAGATCCTCACCGAGGAGATCGAGCGCCCCCGCACCGGCCCCATGCGCGACATCGTCGCCACCATCCAGCCCGACCAGGACGAGATCGTCCGCTCGGCGCTGTCCCAGACCGTGTGCGTGCAGGGCGCCCCCGGCACCGGGAAGACCGCCGTGGGCCTGCACCGCGCCGCCTACCTGCTGTTCACCCACCGCGAGCGGCTGGCCAGGTCGGGCGTGATGATCGTCGGCCCGAACCGCGCCTTCCTGTCGTACATCTCCTCCGTCCTTCCCGCGCTCGGCGAGGTGAAGGTCGACCAGACGACCGTGGCCGGGCTGCTGGGCGAGCACGCCGCGTCCGAGGACCCGCACGTGTCGGCGCTGAAGGGCGACGCCCGGATGGCCGCGGTGCTGAAGCGGGCGCTGTGGCTGCACATCGTGAAGCCGGAGGAGGGCGTGGTGTTCTCCAAGGGCGCCCACCGGTTCCGGGTGCCCGACTACGAGGTGCGCGAGATCGTCGCCTCCCTGCGCGGCACCACCCGCTACGGGCCGGGCCGCGCGGCGCTGGCGCAGCGGCTCGCCCACGCGGTGCTGGTCCGGATGGAGCAGCGCGGCGACTCGCCGGACGACCGGGTCCAGGACGCGGTGGCCAGGTCCAAGCCGGTCAAGCAGCTCGTCGACCAGGTGTGGCCGAAGCTGACGCCCGAGCAGGTGCTGTTCCGCCTGCTGTCGGACGAGGAGTTCCTGCTGCGGGCCGCCAAGTACGATCTCTCGGCCGACGAGCAGGAGACGCTGAGGTGGCGGAAGCCGTACCGGTCGTGGAAGTCCGCGAAGTGGTCGGCCGCCGACGCCGCGCTGCTGGACGAGCTCGGCGACCTGATCGAGCGCACCCCCTCCATCGGCCATCTGGTCGTGGACGAGGCGCAGGACCTGTCGGAGATGCAGCTGCGCGCGCTCGGCCGCCGCTGCCGCAACGGCTCGGCGACCGTGCTCGGCGACCTCGCCCAGGGCACCACGCCGTGGTCGACCCGCTCGTGGACCACCGTGCTCGAACACCTCGGCCAGGACGCCGGCGAGGTCACCGAGCTGACCCTCGGCTTCCGCGTCCCCCGCGAGGTCCTCGACTACGCGGCCCGCCTCCTCCCCTCCATCGCCCCCGACCTCGCGGCCCCCCGCTCCCTGCGCCCCGGCGCGGGCTCCCTGTCGGTACGGCAGGACGGCCCGCTCACCGAGGCCGTCCACGAGGCACTCGCCCGGGAGGGCTCGATCGGCCTGATCGTCCCCGACGCGACGGTGGACGAGGTCTCCCAGTCCCTGTCCGGCATCGCCCACGCCGTCCTGGACCCCGACTCCACCGACGACCACCGCCTGCTGATCGTCCCGGCCACGCTGGCGAAGGGCCTGGAGTACGACCACGTGATCGTCCTCGAACCCACGGACATCGTCGAAGCCGAACCCAGGGGCCTGGCCAGGCTGTACGTGGTGCTGACCCGAGCGGTCACCACCCTGACCGTCCTCCACCGCAAGCCCCTCCCCGCCCAGCTCACAGCCTGAGGCAGACCGTAGAGATCCCGGGAACACGAAGGGCGGCTCCGTGGAGCCGCCCTAGGTGGTGGTGCGTGGAGTCGCGGGTTCCCGGTGCCGGGGAGTGCGATTCCGGTGGTGCGGTCGGACTCAGAAGTCCATGTCGCCGCCGCCGGGCATCCCGGCAGGGGCGGCCGAAGCCTTCTCCGGCTTCTCGGCGATGACGGCCTCGGTGGTGAGGAAGAGCGCCGCGATCGAAGCGGCGTTCTGCAGCGCCGAGCGCGTCACCTTGGCCGGGTCGAGAATGCCCGCCTCGAACATGTTGACGTACTCGCCGGTGGCCGCGTTGAGGCCCTCACCCGGGGTGAGGTTGCGCACGCGCTCGACCACGACGCCGCCCTCGAGGCCGGCGTTGACGGCGATCTGCTTCAGCGGCTCCTCGAGCGCCTTGCGAACGATCGCCGCGCCCGTGGCCTCGTCACCCTGGAGCTCGAGCTTGTCGAACGCCTTGGTGCCGGCCTGCAGCAGCGCCACGCCGCCGCCGGGGACGATGCCCTCCTCGACGGCCGCCTTCGCGTTGCGAACGGCGTCCTCGATGCGGTGCTTGCGCTCCTTGAGCTCGACCTCGGTCGCCGCGCCGGCCTTGATGACGGCGACGCCGCCGGCCAGCTTGGCGAGACGCTCCTGGAGCTTCTCGCGGTCGTAGTCGGAGTCGGTGCGGTCGATCTCGGCGCGGATCTCGTTGACCCGGCCGGCGATCTGCTCGGCGTCACCGGCGCCGTCGACGATGGTCGTCTCGTCCTTGGTGACGACGACCTTGCGCGCGCGGCCCAGCAGGTCGAGGGTGGCGGTCTCGAGCTTGAGGCCGACCTCCTCGGCGATGACCTGACCACCGGTGAGGATGGCGATGTCGTTGAGCATGGCCTTGCGGCGGTCGCCGAAGCCCGGGGCCTTGACGGCCACGGAGCGGAACAGGCCGCGGATCTTGTTGACCACCAGGGTCGCCAGGGCCTCGCCCTCGACGTCCTCAGCGATGATCAGGAGCGGCTTGCCGGCCTGCACGACCTTGTCGAGCAGCGGCAGCAGGTCCTTGTTGGCCGAGATCTTCGAGTTGACCATGAGGATGTAAGGGTCCTCGAGGACCGCTTCCATGCGCTCGGGGTCGGTGACGAAGTAGCCCGAGTTGTAGCCCTTGTCGAAGCGCATGCCCTCGGTGAGCTCAAGCTCGAGGCCGAAGGTGTTGCTCTCCTCGACGGTGATGACACCTTCCTTGCCAACCTTGTCCATCGCCTCGGCGATGAGGTTGCCGATCTCGACGTCACCGGCGGAGATGGAGGCGGTGGAGGCGATCTGCTCCTTGGTCTCCACATCCTTGGCCAGCTTGGAGAGCTCCTCGCTGACGCGCTCGACGGCCGCCTCGATGCCCTTCTTCAGGGACATCGGGTTGGCGCCGGCGGCGACGTTGCGGAGGCCCTCGCGGACCAGCGCCTGGGCGAGCACGGTGGCGGTGGTGGTGCCGTCACCAGCGACGTCGTCCGTCTTCTTGGCGACTTCCTTGACCAGCTCGGCGCCGATCTTCTCCCACGGGTCCTCGAGCTCGATCTCCTTGGCGATGGACACACCATCGTTGGTGATCGTGGGAGCGCCCCACTTCTTCTCCAGCACGACGTTACGGCCCTTGGGGCCGAGGGTCACCTTGACCGCGTCGGCGAGCTGGTTCATGCCGCGCTCGAGACCGCGCCGGGCGTCCTCGTTAAACGCGATCATCTTGGCTGCCATAAGGCTAGACCTCCCAGATGCAGGGTGGCTTGCAAGCAGATCGAGTCGACGCCCGCGACGGCATGAGGGTCCGACTCCATTCGGCGAACCCCATCGCCTCGATCCCCGGTAGTTGGCACTCTCGATGAGAGAGTGCCAACGAACTGTTTAGCACTCTACCCCGTCGAGTGCAAGCCAGACGCTCCCTGGCCCAGGTCAGCAGCCATGAGCGCGCGGGCCCGGCCGCCAGAGGACGGGCCCGCGCGCCGCGAGTCGACGAAAACGCGAGTGGCAGATCCGCACGTACTGCGTTGCCGTGTGAGCTGCCGGTGCATACCCGCTACATGGATCAGACCGCCCTGACGGACTCCGCCTGCGGGCCCTTCTGGCCCTGGGTGATCTCGAACTCGACGCGCTGTCCCTGCTCAAGAGCACGGTAGCCGTCCATCATGATCGCTGAGTAATGGACGAAGACATCCTTACCACCGTCTACCGCGATGAAGCCGTAGCCCTTGTCCGCGTTGAACCATTTGACGGTGCCCTGCGCCACTTTCCGACTCCTCTTACTGGGCTCCGGATCCGCCCATTCACTCGCGAGATCCGAGATCATCACGACTTATAGTGAAATCAGCCGCACGATCGCCCTCGACCATACCTGTGGCATGCCGGTGGGCAACAGAGTCAATCCGCAGCCGAATATCCGCTTCGCCGTTTTTCCTCCGCCACACAACGAAACATAAATCTACTTTCGCTCCGCGCGGAACATGAGCAACGCGCATAAACACACAAAGGCGCCCCCCGAAGGGAGCGCCTGGAGTGACGGGACGGCTCAGCCGCCCGCGACCGCCGGGATGATGGAGATCTGCGCGCCCGCCGGAGTCGAGCAGTCGAGCCCTCCGACGAATCGCACATCCTCATCGCCGACATAGACGTTGACGAAGCGCCGCAGCTTTCCGGACTCATCCAGAATGCGCGCGCCGATGCCGGGGTAGTCGGCGTCGAGCTTCTGCAGAACCTCGCGCAGCGTAGCGCCGTCGCCACTCACTTCGGCGTTACCGTCGGTATAAGTCCGCAGAATGGTGGGAATCCGCACCGAAACACTCATTTTTCAGCCTTTCTAGAGGGTCGCGCGGAACGCGTCGAGGGAGGGCTTGATCACGGCGGTGGGCTGCGCGTCGGCGGCCACGGCGTCGAGCGTCTTGAGCCCGTCGCCGGTGTTGAGCACGACCGTCTCGGCGTCAGGATCGAGCGTGCCCGCCTCGACGAGTTTCTTCAACACGCCCACCGTGACCCCGCCCGCGGTCTCGGCGAAGATGCCCTCCGTACTCGCCAGCAGCTTGATGGCCGCGACCACCTCGGCGTCACTGACATCCTCCACCGCACCCCCGGTACGGCGGGCGATGTCCAGCACGTACGGCCCGTCGGCGGGGTTCCCGATCGCCAGCGACTTGGCGATGGTGTCCGGCTTCACCGGCTGGACCACGTCGTGCCCCGCCTTGTAGGCCGCCGACACCGGCGAGCACCCCGTGGCCTGCGCGGCGAAGATCCGGTAGGGCCGATCCTCCACCAGCCCCAGCGCGATCAGCTCCTTGAAACCCTTGTCGATCTTCGTGAGCTGCGAGCCGGAGGCGACCGGGATGACGATCTGGTCGGGAATGCGCCAGCCGAGCTGCTCGGCGATCTCGTAGGCCAGCGTCTTGGACCCTTCGGCGTAATAGGGCCGCAGGTTCACGTTGACGAAGCCCCACTTGTCCCCGAGCGAGTCGCCGATCAGCTCGGAGCAGAACCGGTTCACCTCGTCGTAGGTGCCGTCGATGCCGATCAGCCGGCCACCGAACACCCGGGCCATCGCGATCTTGGCCTGTTCGAGGTCCGAGGGGATGAACACGCAGGCGTCCAGGCCCGCGCGGGCCGCGGCGGCGGTGACGGCGCCGGCCAGGTTGCCCGTGGAGGAGCAGGACAGCGTGTGGAAGCCGAAGTTGCGGGCCGCCTCGACGGCGATGGCGACCACCCGGTCCTTGAAGGAGTGGGTGGGATTGCCCGAGTCGTCCTTCACGTGGAGGGAGCGGACGCCCAGGGCGCGGCCGAGGTTCTCGGCCTTGACGAGCTTGGTCCAGCCGGGGTTGATGTTCGGCTTGGACGCCACGTCGGCGGGGACGGGAAGGAGCTTGCGGTAACGCCAGACGCTGGTGGGCCCCGACTCGATGTCGGCGCGGGAGACGGAGCCGAAGGAGTAGGCCACCTCTAGTGGCCCGAAACACTCCAGGCAGGCGAAGCTGGGGCCCAGATCGTAGCGGGTACCGCACTCGCGGCAGGAGAGTGCGACGGCAGGACCGAAGTCGAGCGACATGAAGCGAGGCCTTCCCTCATCTTCGTCTGCGACCACCCTGGCCACAGACCGGAATTGGCACCTCGTCCCGGTCGGCCTCGTCAGGTCACGAGCACAGTCCGGGAGGGTTGCCGGGGCTTCGCAGGGCCGGTCCCTCCACCCCTCTGGATGAGCAATATGAAGTTGTCGAACTGCCCAGCACTCTACCCGGAGTCCCGCGCGAGATGACCAGGCGTCTCATTGGGCGAGACAAGGGGTCTCACCGATAGTCCTCCCCCAGCGCCGCCTGGACGTACTTACGGGCCTGGTGGATTCGCGACTTCGCCGTGCCGAGCGGGATTCCGAGCTGCTCGGCCACCTCGTTGTAGTCGAGCTGGACGATGTCGCGCAGCACCAGAGCCTGCGCCAGATCCGGCTTGTCGGCCTCCAGCGACTCCATCGCGTCGAGCAGGTCGAGCCGCGATCCGGCGATGACGCTGACCCGCCGCGCGTCCGGCTTCTGCATCGGCAACTCATCGGAGGTCTGCTCGGCCGACCTGCGCTTCAACGTACGGTAGGTGGTGCGCGCGCAGTTGGCGGTCACGATGTGCAGCCAGGTGCTGAACCTGGCCCTGCCCTCGAAACGCCCGATGTTGCGCGCGACCGCCAGCAGCGTGTCCTGGCACGCCTCCTCGGCGTCCTGGTGGTAGGGCAGGATCCGGCCGCAGTGCCGCAGCACGTCCGGCTCGATCCGCTTCAGCAGCTCGCCCAGCGCGCGATGATCGCCGGACGCGGCGGAGCGGGCCAGTTCCTCGGTTAGCTCATCAAGCGCCATAGCGGGATCCTATGGTCGGGGGCATGTTTGGTTAACCTTCCTCGGAGCGCGGGTGAATCCATGAACAGCGTGCTTGTGGCGTCGAACAGAGGTCCAGTCTCCTTCACCGTGAGCGACGACGGTGTGCTGACGATGAAAAGAGGCGGCGGCGGCCTGGTTTCCGGCCTGTCCGGAGTGGCCAAGGACAACGGCGTGCTGTGGGTCTGCGCGGCCCTGTCCGACGCCGACCGCGACGCCGTACGGCTGGCCCCCGGCGGCCGTCTCGACCAGGCCGGCTACGACACCGGCGCGCTGCGCATGCTCGACATCGCGCCCGCCACCTTCCACCGCGCCTACAACGCCGTGGCCAACTCCACCCTGTGGTTCGTCAACCACCTGCTCTACGACATCCCGAACGCGCCCTGCTTCGGCACCAGGTTCCGCCGCGAGTGGGAGTCCTACCGCGACTACAACGGCGCGTTCGCGAGGGCGCTGGCCGAGGAGGCCGGGCACCAGGCCCGGGTGCTGGTGCAGGACTACCACCTGACGCTGACCCCCGCGATGCTCAGGGCGGAGCGCCCCGACCTTCGCGTGGCGCACTTCTCCCATACCCCCTGGGCGCCGCCCGAGTACTTCTCGCTGCTGCCCGACGAGGTGACCCGCGAGGTCCTGGAGGGCGTTCTGGGCGCCGACCACGCGGGGTTCCTGACCTGGAGGTGGGCCGAGGCGTTCATGGACTGCTGCGAGGCGCTGCTGAAGGCGTACGTCGACCGCGGGAGCCGTACCGTCACCTATGAGGGGCGGACGACGCGCGTCGGGGTGCACGCGCTCGGGGTGGACGGCGAGGCGTTGCGGGCGCGCGCCTGCGAGCCGGACGTGGAGTCGCACATGGCCGCGATCCGGCGGGAGGTGGGCGAGCGGCGGCTGATCGTCCGCATCGACCGGACCGAGCTGTCGAAGAACATCGTCCGCGGCCTGATGGCGTACCAGGAGTTCCTGGCCGCCCATCCGGAGTGGCACGGCCGGGTGACGCACCTGGCGTTCGCCTATCCGAGCAGGCACGACCTGCCGGAGTACCGCGAGTACACCGCGGCGGTGCAGCGCTGCGCCCAGGAGATCGAGAACCAGTACGCCACGGAGGACTGGGACCCGCTCATCCTCAACGTCAACGACGACTACCCGCGCTCGCTGGCCGCCTACCGCCTGGCCGACGTGCTGCTGGTCAACCCGATCAGGGACGGCATGAACCTGGTCGCCAAGGAGGGCCCGATCCTGTCGCCGGCCTGCGCGCTGGTGCTCTCCCGCGAGGCGGGCGCGGCGGCCGAACTGGGCTCCGACGCGCTGGTGGTCAACCCCTACGACGTCACCGAGACGGCCGACGCCCTGCACGAGGCCCTGACGATGCCCCACGAGGAGCGGGTACGGCGCGGCGCGAACCTCAAGGCCGCCGCCACAGCGCTTCCGCCGCAAAAATGGCTGGCAGACCAACTCGCCGCTCTCTACTAGCATCTGGGGTAATAGGCCACCTCTTGTGACAGGGGACCCGGGTGACATCGGTCGCGGAGCCCATCCGGTTGATCCGTGACCGCCCCACCCTGCTGATCTACCTGCAACTCGCCACCTTCTCCACCTACATCTACGGCCTGAGCGCCGCGCTCCCGCTGCTCCGCCAGGACCTGGGCGTCCCGAACGCCGTCGCGGGCCTGCACGGCACCGCGATGGCCGCCGGCACCATCCTGGCCGGGATCGCGCTCCCCATGCTCACCCGCCGGTTCGGCCGCCGCGCGGTCACCTGGATCGGCCTCGCGGGCGTCAACGCCGGCATGGCCCTGGTGATCACCGGCACGGCCCTCCCCGCCACCCTGCTCGGGTACGGCGTGGCCGGCCTGTTCGGTTCGGTCATGCTGTACGCCGCGATGGCCGCGCTCAGCGACCACCACGGCCGGGCGGGACCGGCGTCCATCAACGAGGCGAACGCGGTGGCCGTGGCCAGCGGCGTCGTCTGCACCTTCGTGATCAGCGCGGCGGCCCAGAGCGTGCTCGGCTGGCGCGCCGCGCTGCTGATCACGCCCGTCGCCAGCGCGCTGCTGGCGGCGACGATGGGCCGGGTGTGGATCCCCTGGCGGGAGCCGCTGCCCGGCGGCGCCCCCGATCGCGCCCGTGTTCCCGTCACCTGGCGCTTCCATCTGGCGGGCGCCGTGCTGTGCTGCTGCGTGGCGCTGGAGTTCTGCTTCATCCTGTGGGCGGCCGAGGTCTTCGCCACCCGTACCGGCCTGAGCGCGGCGCAGGCCGCCACGGGCCTGACCGCGTTCCTGGCGGGTGTCACCGCGGGCCGGTTCGGCGGGACGTGGCTGGCGCTGCGCCTGCCGCCGACCACGCTGCTCGTCGGGGCGCTCGCGCTGACCGGCGCGGGCTGGCTGGTCTTCTGGCAGAGCACCCAGCCCGCGCTCTCCTACGCGGGCCTGGCGATCAGCGGTCTCGGCGTCGCGCTGCACTTCCCGATGGCGCTGGCCGGGCTGATCGACCGGGCCGGCGACCGCCCCGACCGCGCCTCGGCCGCCGCGCCCGTCTGGGCGGGCGTCGCCATGGGCTCGGGGCCGTTCGTCCTGGGCGCCCTGGCCGACGGCTTCGGCACGCACACCGCGTTCTTACTGGTCCCGGTGATCATCGCGTTCGCGGTGGCGGGCGCGCTCACCGCCAGACCGCGTTCTTGACGACGGAGCCCAGGCCCGGCGTGTTCCACTGGTCGACGATGAGCACCTTCGTCTGGGGCAGGAACCACTCCCGCTGGGTGTACCTCATCCGCTGCGCGCCGCTGCCATAGCTGATGCAGGTGGCCTTCCACTCGCGGTAGTGCGCCTTGTGACCGGGACCGACCTGGCGCACCCCCCGCACGGCCGCCGAGCCGAGAACCTGACCCCACTTGCCGTTGAACGGGCACTGCTGCACGTCGGTCGCCGGATAGTACGGCTGCTCGGCGGTGTACGGGTGGAAGAGCTGGTTGCCGGTCTTGATCGCCTTCGGGCCGAACACCCAGAAACCATCGCACTTGGGCGTGTTGTACCCCCCTCGGGGGTTGGCGCACTTGCCCGTCACCACGTGCACCCGGTCGGTGCCGTAGCCGTACACCTTCCACGCGCTCGGCAGGTACAGCGTCAGCCCCTTGCGCAGCACCAGGGGCTCACTGGCGGAGGCCGAGGCGGCCGTCGGCGCGAGGAGCACCGAGGCCGCCGCGACGGCCGCGAGGAGCAGGCTTCTCTTGATCATGCCGTGACCGTAGAACGCCACGCTTGCAGATGACTCACGATCGGCTGACAGCCTCGGCCAGCTCCTCCAGCAGCGCGACGACCCCCTCGGGCCCGTCGACCACGAGGTCGGCCTGTGCCGCCAGCTCGGACACCTCGGCCGAGCCGCTGCACACCGTCGCCCCCGGCAGCCCCGACGCCCGCACCGCCGCGAAAGCCGGCAGGTCGCCCAGGTCGTCCCCGGCGAACAGCACCGACCTCGCGGCCCGCTCGGCCAGGAACAGGGCGAGGGCCTGCCCCTTGTCCATCCCCGGCGGGCGCAGCTCCAGCACCATCCGGCCCGGCTCGACGACCAGCCCGTGCGCCTTGGCCAGCCTGGCCAGCGGCTCGCGCAGGACCGCGAGCGCGCCTTCCGGGTCGGGGCTGCGCCGCGTGTGCACGGCGACCGCCCGCTGTTTGTCCTCCACCACGACACCCTCGACGCCCAGCTCCCGCAGCAGCAGCGGCAGCTCGGCCTCGACCTGCAGCACGCCGGGCGGCGGCGGCGGCGCGCTCACCCGGCCCGCCTCCCAGCGCTCGAACCCGTAGTGGCCGAGCACCACCAGTCCGGGCACGTCGGCCAGACCGGGACCGTAGGCCACGGCCTTGGCGGCGGGCCGGCCGGTCACCACGACCACGGCCTTGACCAACCGCCCCAGCCTGGCCAGCACGGCCGGAGCCCTGGGGTGGGCGCGGGCGGCGTCGGGGTCGGGCACGATCGGGGCCAGGGTCCCGTCGAAGTCGAGCCCGATCACGGCGCCCGCGGGGTCCCGTACGATCGCTTGGATTCCTGGATTGTTCATCACGCGCCTGCCGTACCCACGCATTCAGGGGCGCATGCCCAGGCGGCGGGCCGCGCGCTCACGCTGGCGGGTGGAGCGCAGTCTGCGCAGGCGCTTGACCAGCATCGGATCATGTTCGAGCGCCTCCGCCCGGTCGATCAGCTCGCCGAGCAACTGGTAGTAGCGGGTCGCGGAGAAGCCGAACGTCTCGCGGATGGCCTGCTCCTTCGCGCCGGCGTGCCGCCACCACTGGCGCTCGAAGGCGAGCAGGTCGATCTCGCGCGGGGAGAGGGGCTTGCCGGGCGGTTCCTGGGCAGCACTGTCACCGCCTGTCGGTGCGGTGTCCATGGTCTCCTCCTTGGTCGGGACCCGGGACGATCACGTCTCGGGCGCGCGGCCCGTGGCCATCGTAATGTGCCATAGGCGGGTGTTCACGAAGGTTGCGGAGACGTACAGTCACGAAGTGTGACCCCAGTCATCACACTTCTCACGGACTACGGCCTGGAAGACGGATACGTCGGGGCCTGTCACGGAGTGATCGCGGGCATCGCCCCGGCCGTCCGGATCATCGACGTGTGCCACCTGGTGCCCGCCGGAGACGTGCGCAAGGGCGCGGCGATCCTCGCCCAGACGATCCCCTACCTTCCGGCGGGCGTGCATCTGGGCGTGGTCGATCCGGGCGCGGGCGGGGCCCGGCGGGCGGTCGCGGTCGAGGCGGGCGGCCGGGTGTTCGTCGGCCCCGACAACGGGCTGCTGTCCTGGGCGGTGCGCGCCTGTGGGGGCGCGCGGGCTGCCTACCAGATCACCGACGACGAGCTGTTCCTCAAGCCGGTCGCGCCGACCTTCCACGGCCGCGACGTGTTCGCCCCGGTCGCCGCGCATCTGTGCGCTGGCCGCAAGCCCGCCGACCTGGGGCCCGAGCTGCCGCTCGACCGGCTCGTCTCGCTGCCGACACCGACCTCGCTGCTGCGCGAGGGCTCGGTGGAGGGCGAGGTGGTCTCCGTCGACCGCTTCGGCAACACCCAGCTCTCCATCGCCCTCGGCGACCTGACCGCGCTCGGTGTGCGGGTGGGCGACACGCTGGGCGTCTGGCTCGGCCGCAGGCAGCTCTCGATGCCGTTCCGCGAGACGTTCGCCGCGGTGCCGCCGGGGGAGCTGGTCGCCTTCACCGACTCGGCGGGCCTGATCGCCATCGCCGTCAACTCGGGTGACGCCGCCCAGCGACTCGGCCTCCCACCGGGCGCGCACGTACGGCTCGCGCCCACCGGCTGAAAGCCACAAAAGGGGCTGAAGTTACAGAAGGCCAGTAACTCCGCGTATCGCCGTGTTTACCGAAGCGTCGGATTGAACCATCGGCCGCATGCCAGAATGCACCGACCCAGAGCGACCCCTCCACTTCCCTGAGGTCGACGTGATCCGACTCTCCCTGGCCCTCCTCCCGCCGCACCACGAGCTCACCCAATGAGGAAAGTGCTGGCGGGCCTGCTTCCGGCCTGCCTGGCGGTCCTGCTGCTCGTCGCCCCGCCCGCGGGCTCGGCCACGCCCCCGGCCGCGGACGACGGCGTCGGGGCCGGCGCGCGCTCCCGGCAGTGGCAGCTCGCCTCACTGCGGCTGGCCGAGGCCTGGGAGGTGAGCCGGGGCGAGGGGGTGCTGGTCGCGATCCTCGACACCGGCGCCGACCCCCGGCACCCCGACCTGGTCGGCGCGCTCGTCGAAGGCCCCGACCTGACCGGCACCCGACGGGCCAAAGGCCGCTGGGGACGGCACGGCACCGCCATGGCCAGCCTCATCGCCGGCCGCGGACACGGCCCGCGGCGCGCACTCGGGGTGGTCGGCGTCGCGCCCGCCGCGCGGGTGCTGTCGATCCGGGTCACGCTGGAGAACGACGATCCGCGCCGCGGCGACCGGCGCGCCCGCGACCGCGGCCACGACGCGCTGGCCAAGGGCATCCGCTACGCGGCCGACCAGGGCGCCGACGTCATCAGCATGTCCCTCGGCGGCGGTTCGGGCACCTGGGAGGGCTCGGCGGCCGAGGAGGAGGCGGTGCGGTACGCCCTGGAGAGCGGTGCCGTCCTCGTCGCCTCCGCCGGCAACGACGGCGACGGGCCGAACCGGAAGAACTTCCCCGCCGCCTACCCCGGCGTGATCGCGGTCGGCGCGTGCGACGAGGAGCTCAAGGTGACCGAGTTCTCCAACCGGCAGGACTACCTGTCCGTCCTCGCCCCCGGCCGCGGGATCGTCAGCGCCGACGGCCAGGACTCCTACGTGGTCGGCGACGGGACCAGCTCGGCCGCCGCGCTGGTGGCGGGCATCGCCGCGCTGGTCAAGAGCGCGCATCCGGCGCTCACCCCGCTCCAGGTGCGCCGGGCGATCGAGCGCGGCACCCGGCGCCGCCCCACCGGCGGGCACAGCAAGGCCTACGGGTACGGCGTGGCCAGTGCCGTACTCGCGCTGCGGGCGGCCCGGAAGCTGGCCAGCAACACGCCGCTGAAGGCGAGCGGGCATCCCGCGCCGTACTTCGGCGACGGGCCCGGAGACGGCGCGTCCGGCTCGCGGCTGGCGGTCATCGCGGGCTTACTCCTGCTGGCGGGCGCGATGGCCGTCCGGGTGGTGGTCCTGCACCGCCGCTGACATGACGAAGCCCCCCACAGCGGACCTGTGGAGGGCTTCGAGGGGGTTCAGCCCGCGTGCACCACGTCGTGCGTCTCGGCGAAGTGACACGCGCTCTCGTGACTCGTACCCGGCCTGATCTGCAGCAGGGGCTCCTCTTCGGCGCAGATCTCCTGCGCCTTCCAGCAGCGCGTCCGGAAACGGCAGCCGGAGGGCGGGTTAGCCGGCGAGGGCGGGTCTCCCTGCAGGATGATCCGCTCGCGCTGCTCGCGCCCTTCGGGGTCCGGGACCGGTACGGCCGACAGCAGCGCCTGGGTGTAGGGATGCGCCGGCCTGTCGTAGATCTCGGTGTCCTTGCCGAGCTCGACCATCTTGCCCAGGTACATCACGCCGACCCGGTCGGAGATGTGGCGGACCACCGACAGGTCGTGGGCGATGAAGATGTAGGCCAGGTTGAACTCGTTCTGCAGCCGCTCCAGCAGGTTGATGACCTGCGCCTGGATCGACACGTCCAGCGCCGAGACCGGCTCGTCACAGACGATGATCTCCGGCTGGAGCGCCAGCCCCCGGGCGATGCCGATGCGCTGCCGCTGACCGCCGGAGAACTGGTGCGGGTAGCGGTTGACATGGTCGGGGTTGAGACCTACGACCTCCAGCAGCTCCTGCACCTTGCGCCGCCGGTCACCCTTCGGCGCCACCTCGGTGTGGATGTCGTACGGCTCCCCGATGATGTCGCCCACGGTCATCCGGGGGTTCAGCGAGGTGTACGGATCCTGCATCACCATCTGGATGTTGCGCCGCATCCGCTTGAGCTCGGCGCCCCTGGCCTGGGCGATCTCCCGGCCGTTGATCTTCACCGAGCCGGAGGTCGGCCGCTCCAGCGCCATCAGCACCTTGGCCAGCGTGGACTTGCCGCAGCCGGACTCGCCCACGATGCCCAGGGTCTCGCCCCGGTGCAGGTCGAAGGAGACGCCGTCCACGGCCTTGATCGCGCCGACCTGCCGCCTCAGCACGATGCCCTGGGTCAGCGGGAAGTGCTTGACCAGGTCACGGACCTCGAGGATGCGCTCACCCACGGCTGCCATCGAGGACCTCCCTCCAGTAGTGGCAGGCGCTGCCGCGCACACCGCTGATCTCGTAGAGCGGGGGGGCCTCGGTCACGCAGTTGTCCTGCCGGTACGGGCACCGGGGGTGGAAAGCGCAGCCGGTGGGCATGTCGAGCAGGTTGGGCGGCAGGCCCTTGATGGCGTACAGCTCCTGGCCCTTGTGGTCGACCCTGGGGATCGACTCCAGCAGCCCCTTGGAGTAGGGGTGGGCCGGGTTCTTGTAGATGTCGAACACCGGAGCGTGCTCGACGATCCGCCCCGCGTACATGACCGCGATCTTGTCCGCGACGTCGGCGACCACGCCGAGGTCGTGGGTGATCAGGATCAGGCCCATGTTGCTTTCCCGCTGGAGTTCGGCGAGCAACTCCATGATCTGGGCCTGCACGGTCACGTCGAGCGCGGTGGTCGGCTCGTCGGCGATCAGCACCTCGGGGTCGAGCGCGATCGACATCGCGATCATGATGCGCTGCCGCATACCGCCGGAGAACTGGTGGGGGTAGTCGTTGACCCGCTGCTTGGCGGCGGGAATGCGGACCTTGTCCATCAGCTCGACGGCCTTCTTCATGGCCTCGCGCTTGCCCATCCCGCGGTGCACGCGGAACATCTCGCTGATCTGCCAGCCCACGGTGAAGACCGGGTTGAGCGCGGAGAGCGCGTCCTGGAAGATCATCGCGATCCGCTCACCGCGGACCTGGGTCCGAGCCTCCTCCGACAACTTCAGCAGGTCGGTGCCCTTGAACCTGATCTCCCCCTGGGGGATCTTGGCGGGCGGCATGTCGAGGATGCCCATGATCGCCTGAGCGGTCACGGACTTGCCCGACCCCGACTCGCCGAGGACGGCGAGCGTCTCGCCGGCGTCCAGCGAGTAGCTGACGCCGTTGACGGCGCGCACGACGCCGGCCCTGGTGTGGAATTCCACGTGCAGGTTGTCGACCGCGAGCAGCGGTTCGTTGCCCAGCCCTCCCTCGGCCGGCAACACTTCCGTCGCTGTCTTCTTCACGATTCCCCCCTTCCTATCGCAGCTTCGGGTCGAGAGCGTCGCGGACGGCGTCGCCGATCATGACGAAGCACAGGACCGTGATGCTCAGGAAGACCGCCGGGAAGATCAGCGGCTCGGGGGCCATGAGGAACCTGTTGCGCGCGTCGGCGATCATCAGACCCCAGGAGATGCCCGGCGACTGGATGCCGACTCCCAGGAACGACAGCGCCGCCTCGCCGGCGATGAACACGCCCAGGTTCATCGTGCAGACCACGATGACCGGCGCGATCGCGTTCGGCAGGATGTGCTTGATCGAGATCCGCATCGGGCTCGCGCCCAGCGCGCGGGCTGCGGTGATGTAGTCCTGGTTCTTCGTGCTGATCACCGAGGCGCGCATGATGCGCAGGACCATCGGCCAGGCGAGCACCGACATGGCCAGGACCACGGTCCCGACACCGGCGTTCGACCTGCCGACCACGGCGAGGATGAGCAGGGCGCCCAGGATCGACGGGATCGCGAAGAAGATCTCCGCGGCCCTGGACAGGACGACGTCCACCCAGCGGCCGTAGAAGCCCGCGATCAGGCCCAGCACGCCGCCCACCAGACCGGTGACGACCGAGGTGAGGATACCCACCATGATCGAGACCCTGGCGCCGTAGATGACCCTGGAGTAGGTGTCGCATCCCAGGTTGTCGGTGCCGAACCAGTGTGCGGAGCTGATGCCCTTGCGGGCGTCCACCAGGTTGCAGGTGCTCGAATCAAAGGCGTTGACGGGCGAGAACAAACCCGGCACGATCGCCATGAGGATCAGGATGACCGCGATCACCGATCCGACGATGAACACCTTGCTGTGCCGCAGGTCGTACCAGGCGTCCGACCACAGGCTGTTGGACTTGCCGGCCTTCTGACGTCTGGTCTTCGGCGGGTTCTGCGGCGGGCTCTGCGGCGCCTCAGGAAGGCCCGGGGCCATGTTCAGGTCACTCATAGCGGATCCTCGGGTCCAAGACGGCGTACAGCAGGTCGACGATGAGGTTCGCGATCAAGTAGATCAGCACGAGTACCGTGACGATGCCGACGACCACCGAGTTCTCCCGGAGATAGACCGACTGGAAGAGCTGCTGACCGATACCCGGCAGGTTGAAGATGGTCTCGGTGATGACCGCGCCGCCCATGAGCGAACCGAGGTCGGCGCCCAGGTAGGTGACCAGCGGGATCAGCGAGTTGCGCAGGGCGTGCCGTCCGAGGACCCGGCGCTTGGGCATGCCCTTGGCGACCGCGGTACGGATGTAGTCGGCCCTGAGTGTTTCCATCAGGCTGGTTCTGGTCAACCGGGTGAGGTACGCGATCGACGTTCCGGCCAGCACGAAGCCGGGCACCAGGTAGCTGCGCCAGCCGTCACCGATGCCGGCGACCGGGAAGAAGTCGATGCCCGCGCCGGTCTTGAGCTTCACGCCCAGGATGAGCTGCAGGACGAATCCGCTGACCAGCGTCGGAACCGACACCAGCAGCAGGGTGATGGCGAGGATGCCCTGGTCCTCCCAGCGTCCCCTGCGCAGCGCGGCGAGCAGGCCGAGACCGAGACCGATGACGGCCTCGATGGTCAGCGCGGTCATCGCGAGCTGGAAGGTGACCTGGAACTTGCCCTCGAAGATGGTCGAGACGGGCAGGCCGCGGAAGGTCTGGCCGAAGTCGCCGGTGAGGATGTCACGGACGTAGTAGCCGTACTGAACGATCAACGGATCGTTCAGGTGGAACTGCTCCCGGATCGCGGCGGCCATCACGGGGTCGATTTTTCTGTCGCCGCCCAGCGCCGCCACGGGATCGCCGGGGAGCGCGTAGACGATGGCGAAGATGAGGAATGTAGAGCCCAGGAGAACAGGTATCGCCTGCAATAGGCGCCTGATCACATAACGGCCCATGCGGTCTCCCGATCATTGAAAAGGGCAGCCCGGCAACCACCGGGCTGCCCTCTTGGTGTTCAGGGCCCTTCGCGGCGGCATCCGGGGTACGGCGCCGCCACGAAGGTGCGGATCACTGTCAGGAGGCCCGCTCGACGTTGGCCAGGTCGACACGCTCGAACGGGTCGATCGTGACGCTCTTCACGTTCTGAGAGTAGCCGCCGTTCGTCTGGTAGAAGTAGATCGGCAGGTACGGCAGGTCCTTCGCGATCATGTCCGCGCCCTTGCGGTACGCGGCGTTGCCCTCTTCCTGGGTCTTCGCCGAGTCGCCCGCGGTCAGCGCCTTGTCGAAGTCCTTGTTGGAGTAGCGGCCGTAGTTCGAGCTGCCGCCGGTCCCGAAGATCGGGCGGAGGTAGTTCTCCATGGACGGGTAGTCCATGATCCACGCCATCCGGAACGCGCCCTTGACCTTGCCGACGTCCAGGTCGTCCTGGATGAGGGCGAACTTCTCGTAGGGCTTCGGCGTCGCCTCGACACCAAGGTTCTGGCGGAGGTTGTTGGCGACGGCCTCGATCCACTCCTTGTGGCTGGCGTCGGCGTTGTAGGCGATCTCGATGTTCGCCTTGCCGCCGCCGGCCTTCTCCCACAGGGCCTTGGCCTTGGCGGGGTCGTAGGTGCACGCCTCGCCACAGCCACCCTGCTGGTAGCCACCGACGACCGGGCTGATGAAGTCGTCGGCCGGGACACGGGTGTTGGAGAAGATGGTCTCCGTGATCGTCTTCCTGTCGATCGCCATGCCGATGGCCTTGCGAAGCTCAGGGTTGGTGGCGTACTTGTCACCGGAGACGATGTTGAAGCCCAGGAAGCCGATACCCGAAGAGGGCTTCTCGATGTAACGGTCGCCGAGCTCCTGCTTGGCGGTGGCGATGGCCTCCGGCGGCAGCTGGTCCATGATGTCCAGGTTGCCGGCCCGCAGGTCGTTCCACGCGGTGTTGGCGTCCGTGTAGATCTTGAACTCAACCGCGTCGATCTTGGCCTTCTCGACGTAGTCGTCGTAGCGGACCAGCGACATCGACTGCTCGCTGCCACGCTTCCACGGCTTGGCCATCTTGAAGGGACCGTTGCCGATCGGGCTCTCGCCGTACTCCTTGGTGACCTTGCCGTCGGGGCCGAAGGCCGCCTTGGGCATGGGCATGAAGGTGGTGTAACCCAGCATGGTCTTGAAGCCGGAGTACGGGCGCGCCAGGGTCACGACGAACGTCTTGTCGTCGACGACCTTCAGGCCCGACAGGGTCTTGGCCTTGGGCTCGGGGGCCGGCGTCGGTCCGTCGGGACCGTCCGGGTCCGCCGGCGCCACGTCTTCGTAGCCCTCGACCGAGCTGAAGAAGTAGCCACCCTCGTAGGCGTTGGGGCCATAGGCGGCGGCGTTCCAGGCGTCCACGTAGCTCTGCGCGGTGACGGGGTCACCGTTGTGGAACTTGAAGCCGTCCTTCAGCTTGATCGTCCACACCTTGGACTCGGCGTCAGGCTCGATCGACTCGGCACCCTTGAGAATCGGGTTCTTGTCCTTGTCGTAGTCGACCAGACCCACGAACAGGGCGTTCAGCACCTCGGCACCGCTGGTGTCGTTGGTGTTGATCGGGCTGAGCTCGTGCTGCGGCTCGGCGATGTAGACGCGGACCGGCGAGGCAGCGGCGCCACCACTTGCCTTCTGCTCCGTTCCGCCGCCGCCCCCGCCACACGCGGCAACCGCGAGGGCCAGAAGCGCGGTACCGGCGACGATCTGTGCGCCCTTAGTAACACGCATGTTGAGAAGTTCCTCCCTCTACAGGTGGGCGTAAGCGCTGAGCTGCAATGATCCTTAGCAGCCTGACGGAGGGTCCTTGTAATCCCCCGGGTTTGGCTGACATGGTCAAACCAGCTGACGCCCTGCCAGTCGATCGCGACTATCCCTCACTACTTGCCACCAGCGAGTCTCTGGCGCGTTGCAGTTCGGTCACACGTGTGCATGTCCGGCGTCATACGCCCATCCGTACACAACTTGAACAACCCAACAACGGCTATACGACTCAAACGGGCACACGCAGGACGTGGACAGTCGAGTGAAAAATACCCCGGAAGCGATAGTGCTCGTGCCGTTGCCGACACGCGTCGCCCGGCTGGGCTACGGTTGACCGAGTCTTGCCGGGGCCTTGGAACCACTCCCGGTCCGATCACGTCCAAGTGCCTGCGGCGATCCGTCGCGTCAGGCACCACACCTACCTGGATCCAATAGAGTCCATGCCATGAGCCAGCCGGAATCCGCCGTCGCGGACGCCCAGGCGGGCGGCCGAAGCGGAGAGCCGCTGGCCAAGCTCGCCCAGCGCTACGGACTTCGGCGTGCCATCGCGCGTCCGAGGTTCCCCGTCTACCTGCGCCAGCTGTGGGAACGTCGGCACTTCATCATGACGTACGCGACCTCGCGAAACGTCTCCAAATACAGCAACTCAGCCCTGGGCCAACTGTGGCAGGTGCTCACCCCGCTGCTGAACGCCGGCATCTACTACGTGATGTTCGGCCTCATCCTGGGCGGCAGGGGCACCATCCACAACTACCCGGCCTTCCTGCTCGTCGGGATGTTCGTCTTCACCTACACGCAGCGGTCGGTCACTGCGGGCGCCAAGTCGATCTCCGGCAATCTGTCGATGATCCGGGCCCTGCACTTCCCGCGCGCGTCGCTCCCCCTGGCGTACACGATCCAGGAGCTGCAGCAGCTCGCCATCTCCATGGGCGTGCTCTTCGCCATCGTGCTCGTCACCGGCGAGCCGATCACTTTGCTCTGGCTGATGATCCCCGTCGTGCTGCTGCTGCAGACGATGTTCAACATCGGCGCCAGCCTCGTCATGGCCCGCGTCGGCTCGACCATGCGCGACATGAACCAGCTCCTGCCGTTCATCATGCGCACCTGGCTGTACGCCTCCGGCGTCTTCTTCTCCATCCAGGAGAAGGTCGTCCAGGCCGCCGAACTGCCCCAGTGGGTCGCGGACGCCATGTATCTCAACCCCGCGGCCTCCTACATCGAGTTCATGCGCGACATCCTGATCCAGTCGCACCCGCCGCGATGGTGGATCGTGTGGAGCTGCGTATTCTGGGCGGTGTTCGCCCTCATCTTCGGCTTCTGGTACTTCTGGCGAGCCGAGGAGAGGTACGGCCGTGGCTGAGCTGACCGAGGAGCTGTCCAAAGTGAAGGCCGAGGAGCCCGGCGTCCCCAAGGCGGACGTCAGGGTGCACCCCAACCCGGAGCCCGCGGGCAAGAAGCCCATGGACGCCCCGACGGGCACCCCGACCGTCATCGTCGACGACCTGCACATCGTCTACCGCGTCTACGGGGCCGCCTCCGACCACGAGAAGGGCAACGCGGTCAACGCCCTCACGCGCCTCGTCAAGCGCCAGGGACGGCCGCAGATGAAGGAGGTGCACGCCGTCAAGGGCGTGACCTTCGTCGCCTACCACGGGGACGCCATCGGCATCGTGGGCCGCAACGGGTCGGGCAAGTCCACCCTGCTGCGCGCCATCGCCGGCCTGCTGCCCCCGCACTCCGGCGCCGTCTACACCGACGGGCAGCCCTCCCTGCTGGGCGTCAACGCCGCGCTCATGCGCGAACTCACCGGCGAGCGCAACATCGTGCTCGGCTGCTACGCGATGGGCATGACCCCCGCCGAGGTCAAGGCGAAGTACGACGAGATCGTCGACTTCTCCGGCATCGACGAGTTCGTCCAGCTGCCGATGTCCACCTACTCCTCCGGCATGGGCGCCCGCCTGCGCTTCGCCATCTCCTCGGCCAAGACGCACGACGTCCTGCTGATCGACGAGGCGCTGGCCACCGGCGACCGCGAGTTCCGCCGCAAGAGCCAGGACCGCATCAAGCAGATCAGGGAGTCGGCCGGAACCGTCTTCCTCGTCGCCCACGACCTCAAGATCATTGAGGAGACCTGCAACCGGGTCATCTGGCTGCACAAGGGCAAGCTCAAGATGGACGGCGACCCGCAAACGGTCATCGCCGCCTACAACAAGGGCTGAGCACCTCGGTGGATGATGGAGGCGTAAGCCACCACGCATTCACCGGAGGTGCATCTTGTCCGCAAGGCCGCCCATCCCGTATGACTTCCTGCCCCAGGTCCCTGCGCTGACCGTCGAAAGCGACGACATCCGCGACGGCGAACGCCTGTCCGAGGCCCAGGTCTTCGACGGCTGGGGCATGAAAGGCCGGAACCTCTCCCCGCACCTGCGCTGGTCGGGCGCCCCCGAAGGCACCAGAAGCTACGCCGTCACCTGCTACGACCCCGACGCCCCCACCGGCAGCGGCTTCTGGCACTGGCTGCTCTACGACCTCCCCGCCGACCTCACCGAACTGCCCACCGGCGCGGGCACCCCCGACACCAAGACCGGCACCCACGCCCGCAACGACTTCGGCACCAAGCAGTACGGCGGCGCCGCTCCACCGCCCGGCCACCCGCACCGCTACCTGTTCACCGTGCACGCCCTGAGCGTGGCCTCGCTCGGCGTCGACAGCGACAGCCCCGCGGCCGTGGTGGGGTTCAACATCACGGCGAACACGCTGGCCCGCGGCTACCTCGCACCCGTGTACGAGACGTGAGCGACACCCCCGGGTAACCGCCTGACAGCGCGCTGAGCGTTCCGCTATGATTCGAACGCAGATTCGATCCCAGGAACGTGATGGAGTGGGGGCGCGCGATGCTTGAGCTGTCGACCGCGATTGACCACCTGGCCATCGAGGACCCGTCCGAGATCCCCCGGGCCAAGGTCGCCGAACAACTCATCGAGCTCCACTGGCAGATGGCCAGACTCCAGGCCCAGATCGCCCGCCGTACCGGCGTCCGCCTTCCCTGACGAGACTCCGCGCAGACCTCCCGGGCCTGCGCGAGTCCCCTTTCAAGCGGAGGAGGACGTCACGTCAAGTAGTGGAAGCTCGGCTTCGGGTGCATCAGGAAGTCGTGGTGGGAGATGTTCCAGGCGTAGGCGCCCGCCATGGTGAACTCCACGATGTCGCCCGGCTTGAGGCTGATCGGTGCGTGCCGAGCGAGTATGTCCTTCGGCGTACACAGTTGTCCGACGATGGTGATGGGCTCGCCCTGCTCGCGGATGACGAGTGGCTGGTCGTGCCCCTTGGTCGCCGGAGTGCGCATGTGGTGGGTGCCGCCCGCGACGACGGCGAACAACTCGCCGTAGACCCGTTTGACGTCGATAACCCGGGTGACGTACCGCCCGCAGTACACGGTCAGCGAGCGGCCGGGCTCGACGCGGAGGGTCTCGCCGGGCCGACGTAGCGCGGCCAGACCGTCACCGTAGGTCTTCCAGTCGAACCGGAGCTCCGGCTCGCTGTAGGAGACCGCCATGCCGCCACCGAGGTTGATCTCCGCCAGGCCGAGCCCACGCGCGAAGGAGAGCACCTGGGCCGCGACCTCCAGCATCTGGTCGGCGCCGAGTCCGCTGGCCAGGTGCGCGTGGACGCCACGCGGCCGTACGGCGTCCTGGCCCGCCAGCATGTCCAGGACCTCGGCCACACCCGCGGGGTCCATGCCGAACGGGGTCGCGCCACCGCCCATCGCCAGGGAGGCGCCCTCGATGGGGATGTCCAGGTTGACCCGGAGGAGCACGTCGGCGGAGCGGCCGGAGCCGAGAAGGCGGCGCACCTCGCCGGGGCTTTCGATGTGGAGGCGGGCGACGTCGGCGAACAGCTCGTCGTCGGTCTTGCCCGGCCCGCCGAGGGCGATCGGGAAGTCGGGGAAGTGGCGGCGGACGTGGGCGAGCTCACCGCCGGACGCGACCTCGAAGCCGTCGATATGAGCTGCGAGCACCTGTAGCACGCGCGGGTCGGGATTCGCCTTCACGGCGTAGTACAGCTCGGTCTCGCCCAGGGCCGACCGGACGGACTTGATGTGCGACTCAAGTCCGGCCAGGTCGTAGACGTACGCGGGCAGGTCCATTCCTACTTCACGTCCTTGATCATCTCGACCGGTGGGTGCTCAGAATACGCAACCCGAGGACGTGTCACTGGATCCGTACAGAACAGCGATGAAACGCGCGATGGGCCCAGAAAGGTCTGGGCCCATCGGTGGTGGTTTGGGGTGACGTGAGGGTCTGTGGGGGAGGTTCAGGTGGGGTGGTCAGCGCACGATGGCGCCGGTCACGGTCGCGGCCGTTTCCGCGACTGAGTCAAGGGATTCGTGGACGGTGATGGCCCCCCGCGACGTCCCCGCCTTCGCGGTGGAGACGGCGGAATCGACGAGCGGGGCGATCTCGTCGATGCGCGCGCTCTGGGCCGCACCGGCCGGCGCCGCCGGCATCACGGGCTTGACCTGGGCGGTCACCAGGTCGCTTACCAGGTCGGGCGCGCTCTCCATGATGGCGACCCGCTCCACCGCGCCGATGACCCGCCCGGACCCGGTGACGTCGGAGATGCCGGGCAGGCCGGTCACGCCGACCAGTCCGGGCGCGTTGTTGGCGGGGCCGGACACGCCGGCCGACTCGGTCAGGCCGCCCAGTCCGGCGGCACCGGTGAGGCCGGTGAGGCCGGTGGCCCCGAGGAGGTCGCTGAGGTTCCCGAAGGGGCCTCCGGTGCCCTTGATGGTGGACAGCAGTCCGTCCAGCGCGTCGAGCGGGTTGCCGGCGATCTCGGCGGGCGAACCGCTGGGCAGTGAGTTGGTCAGGCCCTCGGCCTGGCGGAGGTCGACGGCGCCGAGCAGCCCGCCGAACGCGTCCTCTCCCTCGAACAGCGGGGCCAGCGTGCCGCTCGCGCCCTGGACGGACCTGCCGCCGACCGCGCCGGCGTCGGAGACCCGGGAGACCTGTCCGAGGGTGCCGCCCAGCGCGCCCGTCACGGGCGCGGCCAGCTCGCGCACCACGGAGAGCTGGTCGAGTCCCGCCACGTTCGCGTCGCGCAGCAGGTCGGTGCTGTCGGCCTGCGCGGGACTGGCCGTCACCGCGGCCAGGCCCAGCGTGGCCACGGCTATCGCTACCTGAAACACACGATTCATGATTTGCCTTCCGGCTCGTTTTCGATTCGCGCTTGCAGAAACGCGAATCGCATTCCCCCGAAAGCCGGCGGACACGCTGTGGGCACCACACCTGGCGCGCCGTCCGGCTCAGCTACCGACGCAGTTCTATCACTCCTCGAAGCGCGGGATCCGCGACTGTCAAGGAACTGACGCAACTAATGACGATCAAGCATCGGTACGGCGAGCCGAACACTAAATCCGGAAATAACCACACGAAGAGCGGAGTCTATTTCGGATATTCCGCAGACGTCTCCTCGACGCGAACCCGGCCCGATAACAACACTCCGGGAAACAAATGCCGCGGGCCGGGAACGCAGATTTTCCGCTTGCTGGATATCCGCTTGACCGCTCAGGCCGACAGGCGAGTCTCCTGCGCAGCCTGCTGGAACGGGAATCTGTCGGCGAAGGCGGGCCGCAGATCCGTGAGCCAGCTGGCCCGCGCGTCATAACGGGCGAAGAACGGTTTGCCGACCAGTGCGGGGTCGCGGGCCTGGATCAGGTGGAGCACGAAGACCTTCTGCCCCGCGATCTCGGTGACGCCGTCCACGCACACCTTGCCGGGCGTGGCGGACATGGACGGGCCACGCACGGTACGGCACAGCCCGGAAACCCCGGCGTAGGCGTCACGGAAGATCTCGTACCCGCGACCGAGCGGTACCGCGAAGTAGTCCTGCGGCCCGGTGTCGCGTTCGACGAACATGTAGTAGGGGATCATCCCCATGGCGTGCTGGCGCCGCCACATCTCCCGCCACAGTGCGGAATCGTCGTTGATGGACCTGATCAGCGGCGCCTGGGTCCTGATGGTCGCCCCCGTCCCGATGATGCGCTCGACCGCCTCACCCACCAGCGGAGACTCCAGCTCGCGCGGGTGCGAGAAGTGGGCCATGAACGCGAGGTTCTTGCCCGCGGCCTTGACCTGCTCGAACAGGCGCAGTGTGTCGTCCGCGTCGGGGTCGGTGGTGAAGCGCTGCGGCCAGTAGGCCAGCGACTTGGTGCCGATCCGGATGGACTCGAGCTGCTCGACCTCCAGCAGCGGTTCCACGTACCGCCTGAGCACGGTCTCCCCCATGATCATGGGGTCGCCGCCGGTCAGCAGCACGCTGGTGACCTCGGGATGGGCGCGTACGTAGGTGATGAGCTGCTCGACGTCGTCGGAGGCGAACTTCAGGTCGGCGTCGCCGACGAACTGCGCCCACCTGAAGCAGTAGGTGCAATACGCATGACACGTTTGCCCCTGTTTGGGAAAGAAAAGCACCGTCTCCGGGTATTTATGCTGCATGCCAGGCACACTCTCCTGGCCGATCCGCGGAACGTTCAGGTCGAGCTGACCGGCGGGGTGCGGGTTGAGTTTCTTCCGCACCTGGTTGGCGGCGGCCTGCACCTCGGCGTTGGGCGCCTCGGCCTTCAGCAGGTCGGCGAGTCCGGCGACATCCGTAGCGGGCAGCATGTCCGCCTGCGGGAAGACAAGGCGGTATATGGGATCCTCTGGCGCGGCAGACCAGTCGATGAGCTCGTCCACAACGTAGGCGTTTGTCCGAAAAGGCAACACCGTCGCGACAGCGCGCACCTTCAGACGCTCGGCGTCGTCCAGCCCCGCACGCTGCAGCAACTCGTCGAGATGCTTGGACGTGTACGCCTTGAAGCGCCGCGTTCCTGCCTGGTTCAAGATCACTAGGCCTTTCCCATCTTTTTTGTTCGATCTGAGGTAAACCTGTTGCCCCTCTCGTGCGTCTAGGGCTCTTATACCCGGACGCGCCCCGGCCTACATCTGGTTCCGCTGAGCCCAAAGTTTCTGCCGCAGTTCACCACTCGCGACATATCGCGATTCGGCGTAGACTCGGCAATCGTGACCGAAGATCCCGTTCTGCGGGCCTCAGACGCCGACCGCGACCGCGTCGCCGCGGTGCTCGGCGAGGCACTCGCCACCGGCAGACTCACAAGCCTCGAGCACGCCGACCGCCTGGAGGCCGCCTACTCGGCCAAGACGGTCGGCGAACTCGCCCCCATCACCCGCGACCTCCCCCAGGCCACGGGCGCCACCGCCCCCGCCGCCATCGGCGAGCAGACCGTCACCGCCGTCTTCAGCAAGGTCATCAGGAAGGGCCGCTGGGTCGCCTCCCGGCACACCAACCTGAGCGCGACCTTCGCCGCCCTGATCGTCGACCTCTCCGAAGCGGTCCTGCCCGGCCGGGAGATCACTGTGGCGGTCAACTCCTACGCCGCGAAGCTGATCATCCGCGTGCCCGACAACGCCCAGGTGATCGACGAGGTCGGCGCCCTGTTCGCCAAACGCCAGGTCTCCGGCGGCCACGGCGGCGACGGCCCCGTGATCAGGGTCACCGGCCGGGTCGCCTTCGGCAAGGTCGTCGTGGCACGCGGCGTCACCGACTGGAACCTCGAGTAAGGACCACCCGCCGGTCATGGCAGGTCCTCACCGTGCCTACGATGCGGGAAGACGTTCTCGCACGAGGTGACCGCTTGCCTGACTCCGACCCGCCGATAGCGCTCGATGCCATGGGCGGAGACCACGCGCCCCACGAGATCGTGGCCGGAGCCGTGCACGCGGTCAGGGAGCGGGGCATCCCGATCGTCCTGGTCGGCCCGCCGCGCGTGCTCTACGAGGCGCTCACCGACCACGACGCCGCCAAGGAGATCCCGATCGTGCGGGCCGAGGAGGCCATCGCGATGGACGAGGGCGCGCTGGCCAGCCTGCGCCGCCCCCGCTCCAGCCTCGCCGTCGCCTGCCACCTGGTACGGCGCGGCGACGCCTCCGCCGTCGTCTCCGCCGGCTCCACCGCCGCCATCGTGACCACCGGACGGCTCAGGCTCAAGGGCCTGCCCGGCGTCCTGCGCCCCGCCATCGCGGTCGCCCTCCCGACCCTGCCCACCCCCACCGTGCTCCTCGACGCCGGCGCCAACGCCGAGGTCAAACCCGAGATGATGGTGCAGTTCGCCCATCTCGGCACCGCGTACGCCGAGACCGCTCACGGCATCGAGGCCCCCCGCGTCGCCCTGCTCACGATCGGGTCGGAGGCAGAGAAGGGCAACAAGCTCGTCAAACGCGCCCACGAGCTGCTCGTCGCCGCCCCCGGCATCCGCTTCACCGGCAACATCGAGGGCCACGACCTGCTCACCGGCGTGGCCGACGTCATCGTGACCGACGGATTCACCGGCAACGTCGCGCTGAAGACCATGGAGGGCGCGGTCCGCTACGCCTTCGCCGAGCTCAAGGACTCCGTCAGCGACAGCAGGCTGGCCCGCTTCGGCGCGCTCATGCAGCGGGCCAGGCTGCGCGAACTCGCCCAGCGGCTCGACTCCGAGGCGTACGGCGGCGCCGTACTCCTCGGGCTGAACGGGACCGTCGTCATCGCGCACGGCGCCTCGAAGGCACCCGCCGTCAGCGCCGCCTGCGAACTGGCCGTCACGCTGTCGCGGCGCGGCACCGTGCCCAGGATCGGAGAACGCGTCGCCTCCACACACCGTCCACACCGGCTCTGGTGACCCCCTAATCTCGGAACACGTGGAAGGACTCACATCCGCCCAAGTGGCGGTGGCCAAGACCAACGACGTCCCACGCAGGTCGAGCCGTTCGCTCGGCACCATCATCAGAGCCAACGTCTTCACCCTGTTCAACCTGGTGATCGCGGTGCTCTGGGTGCTGATCATGATCTTCGGGGAGTGGCAGGACGGCCTGTTCGGCCTGGTCATCGTGGCCAACGCGCTGATCGGCATCGTCCAGGAGCTACGCGCCAAACGCACCCTCGACCGGCTCGCCGTGGTGAACGAGGCCCCCGTCAGGGTGCGCAGGGACGGCCAGGAGCGGGAGATCCCACCCCGCCGGGTCGTGCTCGGCGACCTGATCCTGCTCGGCCCGGGCGACCGGCTGCTGGTCGACGGCGAGGTGGTCGCCTCCGACTGCCTGGAGATCGACGAGTCGCTGCTCACCGGCGAGGCCGACCCGGTGCACAAGAACCCCGGCGACCAGGTGCTGTCCGGCAGCTTCGCGGTCGCCGGGTCCGGGGCGTTCACCGCGACCAGGGTCGGCGCCGACGCCTACGCCGCCCGCCTGGCCGAGGAGGCCAGCAAGTTCGGCCTGGCCCACTCCGAGCTGCGGGACGGCGTCGCCAGGTTCATCAGGTACATCACCTGGCTGGTCATCCCGATCGGCGCCCTGCTCATCTACAGCCAGGTGCGCAACGACACCGACTTCGGCACCGCCATCACCGGCGCGGTGGCCGGCATCGTCACCATGATCCCCGAAGGTCTGGTGCTGATGACCAGCATCGCCTTCGCCGTCGGCGTGGTCCGCCTGGGCCGGCGCAACGCCCTGGTCCAGGAGCTGCCCGCCATCGAGGGCCTGGCCCGGGTCGACGTCCTCTGCCTGGACAAGACCGGCACGCTCACCGCGGGCGGCATGGACCTGGACCAGGTGCTCGCCCTGCGCGACGGCGAACCCGTCGACGACGCGCTCGCCGCCCTCGCCAACGTCGACCCCCACCCGAACGCCACCGCCAGAGCCATCCAGGTCCGCTACCCCGCCTCCCCCGACGGCTGGACCAGCCGCCAGAGCGTGCCGTTCTCCTCGGCCCGCAAGTGGAGCGGCGCCGACTTCGACGGCCACGGCGCATGGCTGCTCGGCGCCCCCGACGTCCTCCTCTCCCCCGGCACCGAGGGGTACGGCAGAGCCGCCGAACTCGCCTCCACCGGCACCCGGGTGCTCGCGCTCTGCCGTACCGAGGACCTCCGGAACGGCGCCGAGCCCGCGCCCGTCGCGCTCGTCACCCTCAAGCAGCGGATCAGACCCGACGCCCACGACACCCTGCGGTACTTCGCCAAGCAGGGCGTCACCGTCAAGGTGATCTCCGGCGACAACCCGGAGGCGGTCTCCGCGATCGCCGTCTCCCTGGACATCCCCGGCGCCGAGCGGGCCGTGGACGCGCGCACCCTGCCCGCCGACGACCCCGCCAAGCTCGCCGAGATCCTCGACGGCAACACCGTCTTCGGCCGCGTCAGCCCGCAGCAGAAGCGCGAGTTCGTCGGCGCGCTGCAGTCCAGGGGCCACACCGTGGCGATGACCGGCGACGGCGTCAACGACGTGCTCGCGCTCAAGGACGCCGACCTCGGCATCGCGATGGGCGCCGGCAGCCCCGCCACCAAGGCCGTCGCCCAGGTCGTACTGCTCGACAACAAGTTCGCGTCGCTGCCGTCGGTGGTCGGCGAGGGGCGCCGGGTGCTGGCCAACATCGAGCGCGTGTCCGCCCTGTTCCTCACCAAGACCTTCTACGCGATCGCGCTGTCGCTGCTCACCGGCGTGTTCGGGCTGATGTTCCCGTTCGCGCCCCGGCACTCGACGCTGGTCAACGCGCTGACCATCGGCATCCCCGCCTTCTTCCTGGCGCTGGCGCCCACCCTGGAACGCTCGAAGCCAGGGTTCGTGCCCAGGGTGCTGCGCTTCGCCGTACCCGCAGGGCTGGTCTGCGCGGGGGCGGTCTTCCTGTCGTTCTGGGCCGCGCACACGGGCACCTCCACCCTCAACCAGGACCGCACCTCCGCGGTGATCACGCTGTTCCTGACCACCTGGTGGGTGCTGGTGCTGGTCGCCAAGCCGCTGACGATGTGGCGGATCGTCCTGGTCGGCGCCATGGCGGCGCTGTTCGCGCTGGCCATCGCCCTCCCGTTCGTCAGGGACTTCTTCGCCCTGGAAGCGGGCGACATCAGCAACGATCTCACCGCCGTCGGGATCGCTGTGGTGGGCGCTGTGGCGATCAGCGCGGCCATCAGGCTCACCGGTACCCTTAGAAGATGACCGACCCGCAGATAGTGCTCGCCGAGCGCGTCCAGCAGGCGCTGGCCTCCGCGTTCGGCCCCGAGCACGCCGACGCAGACCCGCTGATCCGGCCCTCCCAGTTCGCCGACTTCCAGGCGAACGTCGCGATGAGCCTGGCCAAGCGACTGCGAAGGGCGCCGCGGGAGGTCGCAGAGGCCATCGCGGCGCAGCTCCAGGACTTCCCCGGCACCGTGGAGGTGAGCGGCCCCGGATTCCTCAACATCAGGCTCGACGACTCCTGGATCGCCACCGGGGCGTCGCGGATGCTGCAGGACCCGCGCAGCGGCGTCGGCACCACCACGCCCCCGCAGCGGGTGGTGATCGACTACTCGGCGCCGAACGCCGCCAAGGAGATGCACGTCGGCCACCTGCGCACGACGATCGTCGGCGACTCGCTGGCCCGCACCCTGGAGCACCTGGGCAACACCGTCATCCGGCAGAACCACCTCGGCGACTGGGGCACCCCGTTCGGCATGCTGATCGAGCACCTGCTCGACATCGGCGAGGACGCCGCGGTGGCCCAGCTCGAAGCCGGCCAGGGCACGGAGTACTACCAGGCCGCCCGCGTCAAGTTCGACAGCGACCCCGACTTCAAGCAGCGCTCCCGCCAGCGGGTGACCACGCTGCAGTCCGGCGACCCCGAGACCATGCGGCTGTGGCACGTCTTCATGGACGCCACCATCCGCTACTTCGACAAGATCTACGCGATGCTCGGCGTCACCCTCACCGACGCCGACATCGCCGGCGAGAGCATGTACAACCACATGCTCGACAAGACCTGCGACGACCTCCAGGCGATGGACGTGGCGGTCCTCAGCGAGGGCGCGCTCTGCGTGTTCCCGCCCGGCTTCACCGGCTCCGACGACAAGCCCCTCCCCCTGATCATCAGGAAGACCGACGGCGCGTACGGCTACGGCACCACCGACATGGCCGCCGTCCGCCACCGCGTCGAAGACCTCAAGGCCGACCGCATCCTCTACGTCGTGGGCGCCGACCAGGCCCTGCACTTCCGCATGGTCTTCGCCGCGGCCAGGCAGGCGGGCTGGCTGCCCGACAGCGTCTCGGCCGAGCACATCCAGATCGGCATGATGCTGGGCAAGGACGGCCGGCGCTTCAAGACCCGCTCCGGCGAGTCGGTCAAGCTCATGGATCTGCTCACCGAGGCCGTCGACCGGGCGAAGACCGCGATCGCCGACCGAGGCTACGACGAGGCCACCCGCGACGAGATCGCCCACGACGTCGGCATGGGCGCGGTCAAGTACGCCGACCTGTCGATCAGCCACGACAGCGAGTACATCTTCGACTTCGACCGCATGCTGGGCTTCTCCGGCAACACCGGCCCCTACATGCAGTACGCCACGGCCCGCATCCGCTCGATCTTCCGCAAGGGCGGCTTCGACCCCGAGACGGCCTCCAGCCCGATCACCCTGGGCGAGTCCGCCGAGCGCGGCCTGGCCCTGCAACTGCTCGGCTTCGGCGCGCTGGTCGAGCAGGTCGCCGCACTGGCCGAGCCGCACCGGCTCTGCGCCTACCTGTTCGAGACCGCCAGCCTCTTCAGCACCTTCTACGAGGAGTGCCCGGTGCTCAAGGAAGGCGTCGACCCGGCCACCCGTGACTCCAGGCTGGCGCTGTGCGCGCTGACCCTGCGAGTGCTGGAGACCGGCCTGGAGCTGCTGGGCGTCCCCGTCCCCGACCGCATGTAAGCACGGGCGCGCCTCCACATGGTTGGCGCGCCCCCCGGCTAGGCTTTACCCGGTCATGAATCAGGCCGATATTGGGGGAGTTCTCTGCCTTGAGCACGGACCTGACGGCAAGCCCCCAGGCCGGTGCGGAACTGCAGCGCTACACCGAGGCGCTGCTGTCCCACCTGGCCGCGAGCGGCGCCGCACCTCCTGCTCCGCCTGCCTTCCGGGACATCCCCGGCCACTGGCTGCCGGCGGCTGTCGAAGCACTGGTCACGATCCTCGCCGGCGAGGACCCGCTCGAACCGCTGAGCAGAGCGGCCGGACGCGACCAGCAGAACACCGCACTCTTCCTCTGCCTCTCGCTGGCCGTGGCCGGCCAGGGCGACCGCATCCACGCCTCCTGGCTCGGTACCGCCTTCGGCGAGCTGTCCCTGGAACGGCCCGTCACCCACGGCCAGCGTGCGCTGTGGCTCGCCGCCGCCAGGGGCGCGTACGGCCCCGCGGGCAAGATCTTCGTGCTCCGCAAGCTCGACGCCCTCGCCGTCCCCCAGCAGGCTGAGGTACCGGACTGGCTGCAGGCCCTCGCGCCCGGTGAGCCGTCCGTGGTGGTGCCGACCTCGCTCGTCGACTTCCCCGAACTGGCCGAGATCCCGGAGCTGGCCAGGCCCGCGCAGGCCGCCGCCCGGCTGGCCAGGCTGCGCGCCCGCTGCACCGAGATCACCTCGGCGCGGCAGGCCGAACGGGAGTCACGGGCCCCGCTGACCAACAACGCCGCCGCACCGGCCACCACCTGGGCCGAGGACGAGCCGCTCGCCGTACTCCGGGCGCTTTCCGGGCTCGGCGGCCACTCCGGGCCCCTGGGCTCGCTCACCGGCCACCTGCTCGACGACCTGCGGCCGGGCGCCGACCCCCACCTGGCGGCCATCGCCCTGCACGTGGCCGCGCCGATCCTGCGCGTGGTCGCCGACGAGCTCGTCGCCGAGACCCGGCTCACGCCGCCCGACTCGGTGACCGTGCCCATGCTCGGCCATCCCCTGATCCTGCAGCCCGAAGGCCCCGACCCCGACTCCATGGCGGAGGCCGAACGCGCGATCGTCGCCGACGGCGTACCGCCGCGGCGACGTCCATGGGATGCCTACCTGCCGATCGCGCTCGGCGTGGTGGCCGTGATCTGCGCGCTGTTCGCCTGGCCGCTCGCCGTGGCGGGGGTGGCTCTGGCCGGTTTCGGCGGCTGGCGGCTGCTGCGCCGGCGACAGGCCGAGCAGTCCGACGCGACCTACGTGGCGGCCCGGCTCAGCGAGCTCAAGGAACTGGCCGACGGCGCCGTCTGGGCGCTGCACGCCTACGCCCGCGAGGCTGACAGACGCGCTGAAGCGGCGGCGATCGACGCCGCCGAGCTGACCCGGCTCCTGCGCAGAGGCCCACGCGCGGCCTGAGATTCTGGCGCGCCCGCCGGATTCAGGTCCCCCCCGGACCCAGCCTGGCGTCGCCAGGGTTCTGGGGAAGACCCTGGCAGACGTGGCAGGCGCACCTCTCAGGTGTTCTCGATCTCCACGTGTGACGGCGCGAGCAGGAAGACCCGATCCGCGATGCGCTCGATACGACCCTCACAGCCATAGGCCAGACCGGCCGCGAAGTCCACCATCCGGGTGGCCTCGGGCATCGGCATGCCTGTGACGTCCATGATGACCGTCTGGCCCTCACGGAAATGCTGGCCGATCGTCGGTGCGTCGTTGTACTTCAACGGCTGCACCATCACGATCCGTGACGACTCCTGAGGCGAACGCCAGCGCCTGGCCGCCCTCTCCGACGCCGGCATGTACTCCTCGTCGTACTGCTCGTCGTCGTAAGTGTCGTCGTACTGGTCGATCCCGCCCAGGCCAAGGTAGCTCGCCACCTTGCGCACTGCCCCCATCGGCATGTCCTTTCCTTCAGGAACTCACCGTAATCGGCACGTCCCTACACATTGGACGGTAACCGACGATTCGGTGTTCGCCATGCGACACGCCCAGTACTCATTTCATCTTGTACGGCTTGCATCCTGATTGCGACTGGATATCACCTGCCCCTATAGCATCGACTCATGCGTCTGTTCACTGTCGATGCCTTCACCGGCGCTGCATTCCAGGGTAATCCCGCAGCGGTGTGTCTCCTCGACTCCGCCGCACCGGAGGAGTGGATGCAGTCGGTCGCGGCCGAGATGCGTCTGTCCGAGACGGCGTACTTGATCGGCAATTCGCTGCGCTGGTTCACTCCCGCCGTCGAAGTATCCCTATGCGGGCACGCGACGCTGGCCACCGCCCACGTCCTCTATTCGACCGGCGCGGCGACCGGCCCGCTCCATTTCGAGACGAAGGGCGGAATCCTCACCGTGAATCAGGCCACCGACGGACTGATCATCATGGATTTCCCGGCGAAAGAAGTGACCCCGGCCACAGTTCCCGAAGGCCTCGAAAAAGCACTCGGCGCCAAGGTCCTCAGCGCTCACCGCAACCAGTTCGACCTGCTGCTGGAGCTCGAATCCGACGCCGCGGTGGCCTCTCTCACGCCTGACATTCCAGCCTTGTCGAAGGTGGACGTACGAGGCGTCATCGTCACCGCCCAGGCCGACGCGGAACGCGACGCCGACTATGTCTCCCGCTTCTTCGCTCCCAGAGTCGGCGTCCCCGAAGACCCGGTGACCGGCTCCGCCCACTGCGCCCTGGCCCCCTACTGGTCAGCCAGACTCGGCCGCCCCCACCTCACTGGCACCCAACTCTCCGCCCGAGGCGGCACCATCCAGACCACAACCCGAGGCGACAGAGTCGACCTGGCCGGGCACGCGGTCACAATCCTCTCGGGCAACCTCCACATCTAGCTGACCCTGGCACGGGTGCGCTCGGCTCAGGTGCACTCGGCTCGCGCGTTCGTCCCCGGATGTGGTTCGCGCCTCGAAACTCCGGCGTTCGTTCGGGGGCTTGGCCGCCCGCGGAACTCCCGCTAATTCGAGGACGTGGGCTCCTCCCGCGTTCGTTCTCCACAGAGGTCATGAGGGAGAAGGGCGCATGCCGGGCAGGGCGGCGCATCGGGATGTTCCAGGGTCCGACCGGTTGGCGAGAAGCCAGCTGCGCGGATCTCGCAGCTCAGTTCTCGGTGGATGTGCCACCAGGTAGATCCGGCTTCGCCACGGTAGGGTCCCCCGGCCTTGGAAAGCAAGATGCTTTCGTTCGGCCAGTCGGGTGCGACGACATCGAGCGTCCATCCGTTCATGGTGGTCGTGTGCAGGCCACCGCCCATGATCCCGGAAATCTGGACGGCAATACCTGCGAGAGGACCTATTCCTGCGCAGGTGAGAGCGTAGTCGTCAGGCCAGGCCGGTTCCGGGTCGGGATCGCGTGCCACTCGCTCCCCGGTGACGCAGTCGACGACACCGCGTCCCTGGTGGGACGTCACGAGGATCAGATCTTCACCAGAGTCCGGGTTCAGAGCGAATCCGACCCCCGGTCAGGCCGCCGACCGCCAGCACCGCCAGCGGCCGCCACGGCGCCGGCGGTGCCTGTAGCGGAGCGCTACGGAACGGGCGCGGAGTTGGTCTTGTGCGCGTTCAAAGCGTCCTATCCCATCGGAGGTCATGGCATGCGTACGGGATAGATCATCGTACGGCGCGGAGGTCGGCCGACACGGAGTTCAAGCGGCATCGCCACCGCCCTGGCTGTCACGCGCGCAGATGGACGTCAACCGCTCCCACTCCCGCATCCGGGCCATCGGTGAGCGTTCCGTCGCGACCGCGAAGGCCTGGAGGGTGCTGACCAGGCTGCGCTGCTGCCCGCAACGCGCGACCGCACTCGTGCAGGCCATCCTCGTTCTGCAACTCGTCGAAGAGTGCCGCTACTCAGGATGAAATGAGCTCATAGAAGGGCAACGGAGAGCTGAGATAAAAGGCGTGAGAGATAAGAGCCGGACATGCCGAGGCATCTCCACTGACACCAAGGGAGGTGAGGTCCCAACAGGGTGAACTGGACCCTCGCGTCCCCAGGTGCTGGTGTGCGGTCGACCCTACCGCCCGAACAACGTGTCCTATACCGCCCGAGCAACGCATCCCTCAGTGCTGGGGCGAGGGCGATCGCCTCACCTTGTCCGAACCTCGCGTCCCTCAGGCTGGCGGTCATCGCCTCGCCCCAACGCCGAAGGACGAGCCTCGGCAGGCAGACATTGCCCCGGCCGCCAGGGGGCGTGTCTTGATGAGCGGCTCTACCGTCGGGAACCTGGTGATGTCGGAAGGGCAGTGGCGTCGGAAGGGCGTCTGCCGGCGTCACATAGCCCCAAACGACGAAAGGGCCACCCCCGTCCGAGGTGGCCCTTCACATACCAAACAAACCGGGAGGGAAACGAGAAAGGGCCACCCCAGAAGGGTGGCCCTTTCTTAAAGATTGTGCGGCGGCGACCTACTCTCCCACACCCTCCCGAGTGCAGTACCATCGGCGCTGCAGAGCTTAACTTCCGGGTTCGGAATGTAACCGGGTGT